>DATHXZ010000172.1:0-5135 GCA_035459405.1 Chthoniobacterales bacterium | reverse complement strand
GGCGAGGTGTTGTTCAGGCGCGGGGAGATGGACGCCGCGCGCACGCAATTCGAGACAGCCATCAGGATTCGGTCGGAACGCCAGCGGTCGCGCTACGACTTTCCGTTAGCAGTCATGCACTCGAGTCTAGGAAGCGTGCTGCAGCGCGAACAGCGCATGGAAGAAGCGCTCGCGCATTTCCGCCGGGCCATTCAACTCCAGCCCGATTACGGGCAGGCTTACGACAATCTTGCAGCGACTCTCGCAGAGATCGGACGGCCTCAAGAAGCGCTCGCCGTGCTGCGCCAGGCAACTGCAGAGCAACCCGAGAACGCTGGGGCGCATGTCGGCATCGGCACGCTCCTCCTCCAGGCCGGCAGCGAAGAGGAGGCGGTCGCAGCTTACGAAAAAGCGCTGGCGATTGCTCCGCGTGCGACAACGGCTCTGAACAACCTCGCCTGGCTTTACGCCACCAGCAGGAAGCCATCACTTCACAATCCGGCCCGAGCGCTTCTCCTCGCGGAACAGGCCGTCAGTGCGTCGACAGAGAAGGATCCGTTTCTTCTCCACAAACTGGCGGCCGCATATGCGGCGAATGGGAGATTCCCGGAAGCAGTGCAAACGGCGGAGCACGCGTTGCAGTTAGCGCTCACGCGGAACGACGCTGACCTCGCCGGTGAGCTGAAGCGCAACCTCGCGCTCTACCGATCCGGCTCTCCCATCGCGGGAGTACCGCCGCCATGACCGCGAGAATGCTACGCGCAGCCGCGGTGGCTCTGACCGCGCTCGCCGTTGCCCTGCATGTCTATTACACATCGAAAGCTGGCGGTCTCTGGCGCGACGAGGCGAACACGGCCGCGCTCGCGAGCATGCCGGCTATTTCCGACATCTGGCACCACCTGCCGTTTGAATCTTTCCCCATGCTGTGGCCCCTCATCGTGCGGCTGTTCCAGTCGTTAGGCTGCGATTCGGATCTCGCGTTGCGCTGGCTCGGCTGCTTCGTCGGGCTGTCGATCGTCGCGGCCCTGTGGTTGAACGCGCGGTTGCTCGGCTTTTCGGTTCCGTTGCTGTCGCTCGCGTTGCTCGGCTGCAATCCGATGGTCATCCGCTCAGGCGATTCCATGCGCGCTTACGGTGTCGGCGTCGTTTTGATCCTCCTACTGTTCGCGCTCCTGTGGAAGGTTGCGACGGCACCGAGCCCGCCGGTGGTCGCTCTCGCCGGTCTCGTGACGGTCGCAAGCGCACAGGCGCTGTATCACAACGCGGCCCTCGTCTTCGCGATCTGCGTCTCGGCGGCGGTGATCGCCGGGCGAAAGCGGCAGTGGGCTCGATCGCTGGCAATTCTCGGCATCGGTGCAATCGCTGCGCTCTCGCTGGTGCCGTATCTCGAGGTGATCCAGCGCGCCAGGAGCTGGGATGTGGTGTCGGTCCGGGAGTTCAGCCCATGGATATTCGGCGCCCGGCTCTTTGAAGCAATTTCGGCTGCCGGCAACGCTGTCGGCTGGTTCTGGCTTGTTCTTCTGCTGCTTGGAATGGGCTCGGCCATAGCGACGCAATCTCGTCCAGGTGACGCGACGAACGATGATGAGCGCCAACGCTGCCTCTACGGCGTGCTTGCCATTGCGATCAGCGTCGCTGCGTCTTTCGGGTTCCTGCGGCTGGTGGCTTACCCCACCCAGGCCTGGTATTACCTCCCGCTGCTGGGCGTTCTCGCCGTCGCGATCGAATCCAGCCTCGCCGTGCTCCCGCTGCACCGCGCTCGAGTGCCCGCGCGTCTTGTGCTTGCGATTGCAGTCGTGCTGCTCTCGGCCGTGCCGTTGTGGAAAGGATTACAGCTCCGGCAGACGAACGTCGATCTCGCCGCCGCACAGCTTCGCGACAAAGCAACGGCGGGCGACGTCATCATGATCGCGCCGTGGTATCTCGGCGTCACGCTAGACCGGTATTACAAGGGGCCGGCGAGCAAGCTAACGATTCCCCCGATCGACGATCTTCGCGTGCAACGCTACGACCTGCTCAAGAGCCAAATGGAAGCCGTCGAGCCGATCGCACCCGTGCTCGGGGCGGTCGAGCGCGCGCTCAAAGCCGGCCATCGAGTCTGGATTGTCGGCGGCCTGCTGTTTCCTCCGGCGGGCAAGTTACCGCCGAGTCTTGCTCCGGCGCCGTTCGAGTCGTTTGGCTGGGACGAAGGCGCCTACATGAGCGCGTGGACGATGCAGGCCGGCCACTTCCTCCAGCAGCATGCATTGCACGCGGAAGAAGTGCCGCTCGCCACCCAAGCGCCGATCAACTCACACGAGACGGTGCAACTTCTCGTCGTGCGTGGATGGCGTTAGCTCCTCCCGGCGCGCCTTGCAATTCATGCGCGCGTGTGTTCAATAACAGCCCGCTTCTCAGCTCGCTCCCAGCCTTAGAGTTCCGAGCAGCGATCCACCCGATGTTTATCACCCTTCTTGCCCAGGGGGCCACCCCCGCGCCCGCCGGCCCGAACCCGCTCGCGTCGTTCGTGCCGATCATCCTCATCTTTGTCATCATGTATTTCCTGCTCTTCCGGCCACAGATGAAGCGCCAGAAGGAACAGCAGAAGCTGATCGCGGCGCTCAAGACCGGCGATCGCGTCGTCACCGCATCGGGCATTCACGGGCTGATCTCGAATGTCAAAGAGCGCACCGTGATTTTGAAGATTGCCGACAATGTGAAGATCGAGGTGGAGAAATCCGCCGTCGGTAGCGTGATGACCGCGGAGGCTGCGAAATGACACCGGCGCTGACCTTCTCCTTCGGGCTGGTCCTGCTGGTCCTCTTCTTCTGGTACTTCGCGACCGAGATCGGGATGCGGAAGCGCCTGATCGCCACTGTTCTCACGCTTTTCCTGCTCGTTTTCAGCCTCGCGACGATCTATCCACCGGATAAGAAAATCGCGCTGGGTCTCGATATTCAGGGCGGCACATCGTTCCTCGTGCGGCTGGTTGGCGCGAACCCAGAAGCCGAGCGCGGGATGCTCGACCAGGCAGTCGAAGTGATTCGCAAGCGTGTCGACGCGTTCGGCGTGGGAGAGCCGGTGATCAGCCCGGTCGGCACTGACCGCATTCTGGTGCAAATCCCGGGGCTCGGCGCAGATCGCATTCAGGAGGCGCGCACGCAGCTGTCACGCGTCGCAAAGCTCGAGTTCGCGCTCGTTCATCCGCAAAACGACGAGCTCATCCGCAAGATCGAAGCCGGAGAAGGGATCGTCCCGCCCGATTACCGGCTCGTCACTTACAAGATCGAAGGCCGCAAGCCCAACGAAACGCGCGAGGAGAAGCTGCTCGTCCGCAAGCGGCCTGATCTCACCGGCGACCGGATCACGAGCGCGTTCGCCACCTTCCAGAACGAGTGGCAGGTGAACCTCGAATTCGATGCGCAAGGCGCCAAGCAGTTCGACGACCTTGCCGCGGCGCATTTCCAGGAACGCTTCGCGATCATGTTGGACGGCAATGTGCAATCCGCGCCTTCGATCAACGCGCGCTACTTCGGCGGCCGTGCCATGATCAGCGGCGGCCGGATGGGTGAAACGGACGCGCGCAATCTTTCCAGCGCGCTCGAAAACCCGCTGCAGACGCCGGTCAGCATCGAAGAAGAACGTAGCGTCTCGCCCACGCTCGGCGCGGACTCGGTGCGCAGCAGCGTGCTCGCAGGTCTTGTCGGCTTGCTCATCACGATGGTCGCCGTGCTCGCCTACTATCGACTCCTTGGTCTCATCGCAAACATCGTGCTGATCACGAATCTCATTCTCCTGATTGGCGCGCTGACGATGTTCAACTTCGTCCTCACGCTGCCGGGTATCGCCGGTATCATTCTCACGATCGGCATGGCGTTGGACGCGAACGTCCTCATCTACGAGCGCCTGCGCGAAGAGCTTGCGGCGGGCAAGTCGCTCCGCGCGGCGCTCGAGGCCGGCTACGATAAGGCGTTCAGCTCTATTCTCGACGCGAACGTCACGACCCTCATCACCGCCGTGATCCTGTTCTGGCAGGCGTCAGGGCCAGTGAAGGGGTTCGCTATTTCGCTCACCCTCGGCATTGTCGCCTCGATGTTCGCGGTGCTGATCGTCGGGCGCACCGTCACCAGCTGGCTCGTAGACACGGGTCGCGTGACGAAGATGACGATGGCCAGCCTGATCAACCCGCAGAAGTTCGAGTTCATGCGGCGCGGCTTCCTTGCCACCATGATCTCCGTCCTCGTGCTGCTGATCTCCGGCGTGGTCTTCGCGATGCGCGGAGAGGCCAATTTCGGCGTCGATTTCCGTGGCGGTGATCTCCTGACGATGAGCACCGACCGGAATGTCGCAGTCACTGACGTCCGCACCGCCCTCAAGCCGCTGAACCTGGCCGATGCTTCCATCCAGCAATCGGAACAGGGCGGTCGCAATTACATCAGCATCCGCAGCCCGCTGAATACGAGCGACGCGATCAGTGCGCGCATCGCCGAAGCCATGCCGGAAGCGGGCTTCAAACCCGAAGGTGCAGAGCGAGTCGGCGCCTTGGTCGGCGGCGAACTCGCACGCAGCTCGCTCCTTGCGCTTGGGCTTGGCTTGCTCGGGATCCTGATTTACGTCACCGCGCGGTTTGAGCTCTCGTTCGCAGTCGGCGCGATCGTCGCCGTCATCCACGACGTGCTGATGACAATCGGCATCTTTGCGCTGCTCGGTCGCGAGCTATCGCTGACGCTCGTCGGCGCAATCCTGACGATCGCCGGCTATTCGATTAACGACACCATCGTCGTCTTCGACCGCATCCGCGAGGCATTCGCGGCCGGCCGCCGCGGCAGCCCGACGCAGATCATGAACGAGGCGATCAATCAGACGCTCAGCCGCACGATTCTGACCGGCGGCGCGACGCTGATTCCGATTCTCTGTCTTTTCCTCTTCGGCGGGACCGTGCTGCGTGACTTCGCGCTCGCTATTTTCGTCGGCGTAATCGTCGGCACCTACTCGTCCATTTTCATCGCGTCACCGATCGTTCTCTGGTGGACAAAGCTGCGCAGCGGGAGCACGAGCGCGCTGCGACGCGAGGTAACTGACAAGGGGACACCGGGAACGGCGCGCGCCGCGTCATAGCACGTAACTCTCTGACCCTGAGAAGGTTCAACAAAGTTATTCACAATGGTTGACGCTTC
>DATHXZ010000171.1:0-5516 GCA_035459405.1 Chthoniobacterales bacterium | reverse complement strand
GGCCCTCGTCCGCGCGGCCGCCGAGTTCGTCGGCACGCACGACTTCGCCGCTTTCGCCGCCAACAGAGGAAAAGTTGAACGGAGTACAGTCCGAACGCTCACGCAGGCGAGAGTGCAACGCAGCGGGAGCAGCATCATGATTGATTTCTCGGGGGACGGGTTCCTCTACAAGATGGCGCGTCTGATGGTCGGAGCGCTCGTCCGCTGCGCCGCCGGGAAGATGCCGGAGAGCCGAATTCGAGAGCTGCTGAAAGAGCCGCCACGCAGCGTTCCTGCGGACCGCAGCGTGGCGCCTGCAGAAGGTTTGATTCTGATGCGTGTCCGGTACTGAGCTTGCTCTGTTAGCTCGCGCAATTCGCCAGTTGGCAGGGGACCTGCTTTCTGGAAATTATAATGAGCCAAACGGACGACGCGCAACCAGCTCCAGCCAAGCCTAGAACGGGCTTGTTCGCGCTCGTCGCCAGAAGCACCTCCTGGCTGTTCAGCCAGAAGCATTTTCACATCAAGCTGCTTTCCGGGACGGCGGCGGGGGTCCTCGTCATCGTCTTTCTCGCTGGTGTATTCCTGTTCGTTACGTATCGGAACCACCAGCAGGAGACTCTCCGCACGCACACCATCGAGGTGATGCGGCTCAGCAGTTTGCTGGAAAATGATATTGCCGCTCTGGAGACGGGCCACCGCGGCTTTCTCCTGACCGGCGATCGCGCGCACGTGGACGCTTTCGAACGCCGCCGGGAAGCGATCAAGGAACGCATCGCGGCGCTCGCCGATCGTATCGTCGAGAATTCCCAGCAGCGGAAGCGCGTCATGAAAGTGCAGGAGATCGTGAGCACCTGGCTTTCGAACGCAGCGGTTCCGGAAATGACAGCTCGCCAGTCGAGGGTTACGGGCGCTCCGCCGGGGGCGGCTCCGGCGGGTGCGCTTGGCAGCTCGATGCTCGATCAAGCGCGCGAACTGCTGCGCAACCTGCAGAACGACGAGCAGATCGTGCTGAATGAACGGATGCGCGACCAGGAATGGGCGGCACAATCGACCCAGATTCTTGGATTCCTGCCGAAGCTCGAGCGGTCAGTGGTCGAGATGGAGAAGGAGCAGCGCGGCTACCTGCTCACCGGCGACAACAATTTCGTTGAAGCATACAAGCGCGCGACCGCTGCGTTCATCAGTTACCACGGTTATCTCTCGATCCTCGTCGCCAATTCTCCGGAACAGGCGGCTCTGCTGAGCGAAATCCGGGCGGATCTCGAGCGCTGGATTACCACCTCCGCATCACCGGGCATGGACGCGAAGCGAGCCGGCCGTGACGATGCTGCTTTCGCGACCACCACCAATGGCCAGGCCATGATGGCGCAAATCCGCGAGAAGATCGCTCGATTCGAACGCAATGAGCTCGGCCTGTTTGAGGCGCGCTCTGCCGTCGCGAGCCGCGAGCGCATCATAAAAACGACGGCACTCGCCGCGCTCTGTCTCTTCGCCGTCGGCCTGCTCGTTGTCTCCAACACTTACAGCTGCGTGCTCGTGCGACGGCAGGTCTCGAAATTGGAAGGCGTCGAGTCGCGTATTAATTCGATCATCGAGAACATCCTCGATGGCATGATCACTGTCGACGAACAGGGAGTGATCTGCTCCATGAATCCCGCGGCCGAAAAGATGTTCGGCTGCATCAATAACGAGATGGTCGGGCACAACTTCACCAAGCTCGTGCCGAAGACTTATGGACCCGAGCCGGAGTTGAACCAGATCGCCGTTGCCTGGGCTGATCTCGCCCGCAGCACGGGATCGACCACCATGGCCGTCGGCCGGACGCGCCGCCATGCCACTTTCCCGATCGAAATTTCGCTTAGCGAAATGCGTGTCGACGGACAGAAACTCTTCGTCGCGATGATCCGCGACGTGACGGAGCGGAAACGGTTCGAGCAGCAGATCGACAAGGAAAAAGAAAGCCTCGCCGTCACGCTGCGCTCAATCGGCGACGGCGTCATCACGACCGACGTGCAGGGCAAGATTATCATGATCAACAAAGCCGCCGAAGGGCTCACCGGATGGCCGTCGGCGGAAGCGATCGGGCAGCCGCTGAAGTCGGTCTTCAACGTCGCGATCGATCTTGCCGCGCAGGCGAAGGCGCAACGCAGCGGCTATCGCAACGAGGCGCAATCGATCCTGTTGACCCTGCCGGAGAACGCGACACTCGTCGGCCGGGACGGCAGCGAGCACGTGATCGAGCAGGTCGCCTCCCCTATTCGCGATGGCAAAAACGAAGTCGCCGGTGTCGTGCTTGTCTTCCGCGACATCACCGAACGTCAGCGCAATGAAGCCGAACGCCGCAAAGCCGAGACTCTGGAACAGCTCGGCCTGCTCGCAGGCGGCATTGCGCACGATTTCAACAACCTGCTCACGGCGATCATCGGGAATATCTCGCTGGCATCGCTCCTGTTGCCGCCGAATGACGAGATGGGCACGCGGCTCAACGACGCGAAGAATGCCTCGATGCGCGCTCGCGACCTCGCGCAGCAGCTCCTCACTTTCGCCCGCGGTGGCGCGCCGATTAAAAAGACGGCCTCGATCGGTCGTTTGATCCAGGACACCGTCAGCTTCTCCCTGCGCGGCACCCACAGCCGCAGCGAGTTCACCTTCGGCGCCGATCTGTGGGCCGCTGAAATCGACCCTGGGCAAATCAGCCAGGTGATCGCGAACCTGGTCGTCAACGCAGACCAGGCGATGCCGAACGGCGGCACCCTCCGCGTCCACTGCGACAATTTCATCTACAACTCCGACACCACACCTGTTATCCCCGACCTCGCGCCGGGCGATTACATCCGCGTGAAGATCCGCGACGAAGGTGTCGGCATCCCGGAAAACTACCTCAAGCGCATCTTCGATCCGTATTTCACGACGAAGGAAAAAGGCACCGGTCTGGGTCTCGCCACCACCTACTCCATCATCAAGAACCACCACGGTCTGATCACCGTCGACTCGCAGCTGCACTACGGATCGACTTTCACGATTTACCTTCCAGCCGCGCGGCACGTCGAACTGCCGGTGGAAGCACCACGCTCAATCAGCCCGGTCGTCGCGGGCACTGGTCGTGTCCTCGTGGTGGACGACGAGGAAGCGATCCGCGCGCTGGTCGAATTCACGCTCAGCCATCTTGGCTACGAAGTCAGCGAAGCCGAAACAGCGATGGACGGCGTGAATCTCTACCGCGAAAAACTTGAAGTCGGCGAGCGTTTCGACCTCGTGATTCTCGACCTGACACTCCCCGGCGGGATGGGCGGCAAAGAAGCTCTCAAGCGCCTGATCGAAATCGATCCGACGGTGAACGCGATCGTCTCGAGCGGCTACGCGATGGACGCGACGATGAGCCGCTACCAGGATTTCGGGTTCCGCGGAGTGATTGCGAAGCCGTACGAAGCCGCCGAGCTCGGCAAGGTCGTCAACGAAGCGATCCAGTCGGCGAACGTCAACATCGCCCCGGAATTCGAGGGCGGCCGGCTCGCGTCGCGCGTCGCCTAAGCACCAGGCTGGAATGCCGGATGGGTTGGTTGGCGGTTGTCGCCAGTCTCCGCTCGCGCTACGTTGCGCGCATGGTTCAGACGGTCCCAGCCGCCTACGATTCGAAGATCGAGGGTAACGTCATCATCACGCGTATCGACGCGGCGATGAACTGGATGCGCAAGAACTCACTCTGGCCGATGCCCATGGGCCTTGCCTGCTGCGCGATCGAGCTGATGGCGGCCGGCGCGTCGCGATTCGACATCTCGCGTTTCGGGGCCGAGGTGATGCGCTTCTCGCCGCGACAGTGCGACGTCATGATTGTCGCCGGTACGGTCACCTACAAGATGGCTTTGGCCGTGAAGCGGATCTACGAGCAGATGCCGGAGCCGAAGTGGGTCATCGCGATGGGGGCATGCGCAACAACGGGTGGGATGTATCGGTCCTATTCCACTCTTCAAGGGATCGACCAGCTCCTCCCCGTCGACGTGTATGTCTCCGGTTGCCCGCCGCGGCCGGAAGCGCTGCTCGAAGGATTAATGAGGCTGCAGGAGAAGATTTCGGGCGAGCAATCGTTCACCGCTCAGAAACGCGAGCTGCTAAAGAACCTCGACGGCGTTCTCGCATGACCGGCGCGGAGCTCCTCTCGTCGTTGGGCCAAATCTGCGGCGCCAAGCTCACACAGAAAACGGAATTCCGCGGTGAGACGACGTTCGCGTTAGATCGCGAGAACCTGCGCGATGTGGCGAAGTTTTGCCGCGATGAGCTTGGCTTCGACTACCTGCTGGATATCTCCAGCGTCGACAACTACGGCGAGGAGCCGCGGTTTGATGTTGTGTACGAGCTCTACTCGATGAGCCTAAACGTGCAAGTGCGGCTCAAAGTGCGTACGCCGGAAGACGATCCCACGGTCGACACGGTCTCGGACATCTGGCCTGCGGCTGATTGGCACGAACGCGAGATCTACGACATGATGGGACTGCGGTTTAACAACCACCCTGATCTCCGCCGGATCCTGATGTGGGAGGGCTATCCTTATTTTCCGCTCCGAAAGGAGTTCCCGGTCGAAGGACTGCCAAGCAACATGCCGGATGTCGCGTTCACCGCTGCGGCTCCGCTGGAAGGCGGACCATTCGTGACCGTGCCAAGCACCGCGACCGTTAAAGATCGCGAGCCGCGTGCGCGGCGCCCGGCCGGCAGCGACAGCTAAGCCGGCTGCAGCGCTGCGGTGAGTAGGCGCGCGAACTCAGCAGCAGCCGACTTCCCCGTCGTCAGCACGCCTTCGTGGCTGAGATGCTCGTCGGCCATCCCGGCAGCCCAATTCGTCAGGCACGAGAAGCCGGCGACCGTCAGGCGCAGCGCGCGCGCCTGGATCGTCTCGAGGACGGTTGACATACCGATCGCATCAGCGCCGAGCTGCCTCAGCATCTGCACTTCAGCCGGAGTTTCGTACTGCGGCCCGAGCACTCCTGCATAGACACCCTCGTGTAAGTTGATGCCAATGCGCTCAGCTGCCGAGGCAAAACGCGTGCGCCACTCGCGGGAGTAAGCGTCCGCCATATCGATGAACGCTGGTGCGCCGAGCAGCGGTGTCGTTCCTGTGAGATTTAGATGGTCGGAGATCATCATGCACGAGCCGGGCGCGAATGCCGGGTTCGCGGTGCCGGCTGCGTTGGTCAGAATCAGCCGTTTGATGCCGCAGTCAGCCAGCGTGCGAATGCCGGCAGTGACATCGCGCGCGGTATGCCCTTCGTACAAGTGCACTCTGCCCTGCGCGAAGATCACCTTCGTCCCCGCTACCGACCCGAGCGCAAACTGGCCGGCGTGGCCGGCTACTCGCGGCGCCGGGATTTCCGGAAATGCGGAATAGGCAATCCGCTGCTCGACCGAAATCGCGTCGGTCAGTGCACCCAGGCCCGACCCGAGAACAATCGCGGTGTCAGCGCCCCACCCTGCCAGGCGCTCGCGTGCGTCGGTCACGGCCTACGCTAGGCTGCGGAGATGGGCGGGGCCGTTGCCGGCTT
>DATHXZ010000170.1:0-2938 GCA_035459405.1 Chthoniobacterales bacterium | reverse complement strand
GTCCCCGGCAAACTCCTGCGCCGCGCGATCCAGGCCGACCGGCTGCCATCCCTTATCCTGTCGGGTCCGCCAGGGACTGGAAAAACAACGCTCGCGCAGATCATCGCAGAGATGACGCAGGCGAAGTTTGAGCGCCTGAGCGGCGTCGAAAGCAACGTCGCAGATATGCGGCGCGTCGTGGCTGCGGCGGCGAACCGGCTGCGTACGTCAGGGCAGAAGACGATCCTGTTTGTCGACGAGATCCATCACTTCAACAAAACGCAGCAGGACATCCTGTTGCCCGATGTGGAGAGCGGAAATCTGCGGCTGATCGGCGCGACGACTTACAACCCATTCTTCTACGTCAACAGCGCGCTCGTCTCGCGTTCGCAGGTGTTCCAACTCGAATCGCTCAAGGTTGAGCAGCTTGAGCAACTGATCGATCGCGCGCTTGCTGATGAAGAGCGCGGGCTCGGCAAGTTCAACGTCCGGATCGATGACGATGCCAAGCGGCACCTCGCCACGCTGAGTGACGGCGATGCGAGGAAATGTTTAAACGCGCTCGAAATCGGAGTGGTGACGACGGCACCCGTAGCGCAAGCGTCCACGGTTGCGACAGTCGAGCAGAATCGCGCAAGCGAGGACGCTCGCGCCACCATCCACTTCACGCTCGAAGTGGCGGAGCAAAGCATCCAGCGCAAAGCAATCGTCTACGACCGTGCCGGAGACGCGCACTACGACACGATCAGCGCGTTCATCAAGAGCATGCGGGGATCGGACGAGAAAGGCGCCATCTACTGGCTCGCGAAAATGCTGCACGCCGGCGAAGACTTCCGCTTCGTCGCGCGGCGGATCGTCATCTTCGCCAGCGAAGACGTGGGCCTGGCTGATCCGCAAGCGCTGCCGCTTGCGATCGCCGCGCAACAAGCGGTCGAGTTCGTCGGCATGCCGGAAGCGCGCATTCCCCTCGCCCACGCCACAGCCTACATGTGCCGCGCGAAGAAGAGCCGCGAAGCGTACGAAGCGCTCGGCGCCGCGACCGAGGAGATCGAATCTGAGAAAACCGAACGTGTTCCCGAGCGGCTGAAGAACAAACACTTCCCGCTCAATCCCGGCTCGAATGACTAGGTCGTTGAGAGCCTTGGGCCGTGTGCTGCTGGTGTGCATTCCGCCCGCGCCGGTTTGGGCGAACAACGGCACATTCACCGCTATCCGCTGGGCGCGACGGATTGGGTGGTGGACAGCAGCGCCGGCAATGGCTCCATCGATCGAGTGAAGCTGACGATCCTCGACGTTTACCCGGGCACCAAACATCAAGACACCGCGATCTCGGAATTCTATATCTCTGGCGACAAGCGATGATTCGTCTCGGCGGAGATCGTCATCACCGGCGCAGCTTCGCCGACGCCTGCACCCGAAGCTGGTGCAGTGGTTCGACGCGGCGTACGGCGATTTCACGCACGCGCAGCTGCTTTGCGTTCCCGCGATTCTCAACCGCGAATCGATTCTGCTGACGTCGCCAACCGGCAGCGGGAAGACGCTCGCCGGTTTTCTCGGCGTCTTCGATTACCTGCTGCGGGAAACCGATGCGGGCACGCTGCATGCACGGGTGCGCTGCATCTACGTCTCGCCCTTGCGCGCGCTGACTTACGACATCAGCAAGAACCTGCGCGGCCCGATCGTCGGGATGGGTTTGGAAGAGAAGTTGATCGTGCATTCGCGCACGGGCGACACCACCGCAGCGGAGCGGGCGAAGTTCCGCAGACTTGGCGCGCACATCCTCGTTACGACACCGGAAAGTCTGGCCGTGATGCTCGCGCAGGAGAGTTACACGCGTCATCTGGCCGACTGCGAGTTCGTGATCGTCGACGAGCTGCATTCGTTTGCGGGAAACAAGCGCGGTGCTGATCTGACGGTTTCGCTCGAGCGACTCGAACGGCTTTGTAGCCGCCGCCCTGTGGGCGGCGCGACCGGTGGCGACGGAGCCAGCGCCAAATTGCGCTTGCCACAGGCAAGCGGCTACAGCGCGATCTGCCGCGTTGGCCTCTCGGCAACGGCAGCGCCGCTCGATGAGCTTGCACGCTTCCTTGTCGGGCAGGATCGCACGTGCCGGATCGCTGAGGCGCAGATCGAGAAGCGGCAGATCGTGGAGGTGTTCTCGCCGATTCGCCGCAAGCCCTATCCGCCGGCTGGCTACACCGGCGCGCGGCTCTATGCCGAGCTTGCAGAGTTGATCCGGAGCCGACGCTCGGTGCTCGTTTTTACAAACGTGCGGTCGGCGGCCGAGCAGCTCGGATTGAAGCTGAAGGAGCTGCTTCCGGAACTCGCGAATGAGATCGAAACGCATCACGCATCGCTCGATCGCAGCCTGCGGCTCGAAGTCGAGGATCGACTGAAGAACGGCGAGCTACGCGCCGTGGTCTGCTCGACCAGCCTCGAGATGGGCATCGATATCGGTGCGGTTGACCTCGTGGTGATGGTCGCGACTCCGAAGGGCGTCTCGCGCGCGATTCAGCGAATTGGGCGTTCCGGTCACTCGCTGAATCGCAGCAGCCACGGCATTCTCGTTGCGACCAATGTCAACGATCTCGTTGAGGCGACGGTGACCGCGCGGCGCGTGCGCGAGCGCGCGCTCGACCCCATTCGCATTCAGCAGAAGCCGGTGGATGTCATCGCGCAGCATGTCGTGGGGCTCGCCGCGCTTCAGCCGATCGCGACTGACGAGGCGTTCGAGCTGATCCGCTGCGCGCATCCGTTTGCGGAACTGACGCGTGACGAGTTCGACGAGATCGTGCGCTACCTGGAAGGCGGCGGTGAATCGCTCGAGAAGCAATATGCCGGCGTGTTCGGTAAGATCCGCGTCGAAGATGATGTGATCTCGCTCGCGCATCCGCGCGTCGCGCGCGATTTCCTGTCGAACATCGGCACGATCGTTTCGGAGAGTTTCGTCGACGTGTTT
>DATHXZ010000169.1:0-5195 GCA_035459405.1 Chthoniobacterales bacterium | reverse complement strand
ACGGGAACGCCGGCAGCGATGGCTTCGAGCGAGGCGTTCGAAAAGGGATCGTAGATCGTCGGGAGGAGGAAAAGATCGGCCGCCGCGTACAGTTCGGGTAGATCGTTCCTCACGCCGAGGAACCGGACCGTCGACGAGCTGAACGTCTCCCCGTTGCCCCTCCCAGCGACGAGCAGACGCATGCGGTCGTCTTGCGCGGCATCGACTGCGCGTATCGCAAAGCGCAATCCTTTCCGCTCCCAACCGGAACCAACGAACAGCACAGCGACGTCGTTCTCACCGAGGCCGAGCTCGGCTCGCATCTGCGCGCGCTGCCCAGCGGCTGATCGGAGCTGCTCCGCGGGTACGCCATTCGGCACCAAAGCGATATTGTTGCCCGGATAGCCATACATCTGCGCGATCTCGGTTTTCACCATCTGCGAGTTCGCGATCACGTGGCGCGCCGCACGGCGGCCGAAGAGCGACTCCTCGAGGCGCAAGGTGGCAAGATGCTTCGGACTCAATGCGTCTACCACCCGGCGGAGTGGACCAGCGATTTTCGCGCGGCGGTTCAGCCACGCGCGATGCACGCCGTCTCCGGCGCGATACACGTCGCAGGCCCAGACACGCTCCAGGCTCATGAGCACGTCGCAGTGCATACTGGCGCGGAGTTGCTCGAGCTCGTCCGCGAACCTCAACGGCGATGCGCCGCGCAGGTGAGTGAGCTTACCGAAGGGCCATTCCTCGTCGGGCCATTCCGCCGTCGTGAAAAGCTGCGCCTCGTGCCCTTGTGCGCAAAGGCCGGATGCGAGCCGCTTGAGGTACGCCTCAGCCCCGCCGCTGCTCGAATAGCCGCGGCGGACGAAGCCGATAGTGAGGTGGTCTCCTGCCATGAATGAACGCGCCGGTCGGCTGCCGGGTCTTTACTTGCCGGTAAACGCCACAATACTTCCTAGCCAATGCTCGGTGAAACCCTAAACGCGCCGCCGCCCGCGGAGCTGACAACAGACGCGCCGGTTTTGCCGACCAGCCTGCTGTATTCGATCTTCGCGCGCATCGGCGGCTCGGGTCTCGACACCGACGCGTTCGAAACTCTGCGCGCGTCGCACCGCGGCGGCTTCCTCGGCAAAGCCGTTGCCTACGACAACCGCCAGCGCGAGATCCCGCGCTCGCTCATCCACTCTCTACGCTGGCACCCCGTGCGCCTGCTCTCGCACATGGACCGGCCGTATTACTACGGGGCGAAGAAGAAGTACCTCGACTGGTTCGTGTCGCGTCAGCTCGAGACCGGCCGCTATGATCTTTTCCACAGTTGGTCGGGAGACTGCCTGGAATCCCTGCGGGTCGCGAAGCGGCGCGGGATCCCGTCGATGGTCGAGATTCCAACCTGGCACCGCGACCGCGGCAAAACCGTGCGAAGCGGCGCGACCTCAACTCAGCCGGCAAAGAAAAAAACCTGGAAGCAGAACCTGCTGCTGACGCGCGACCGCTACATTGAGGAATACAACCTCGCCGACTTGCTCGTGGTGCTGTCGGAAAAAGCGGCGGACACGTTCCGTTTCCAGGGATTCCCCGAAGAGAAGCTGTTTTATCTCCCGCGCGGTGTCGATGTGGAGCGCTTCAAGCCCGGCACCCGCCCGCCGGTCTTCCGCGCACTTTTCTCCGGCGCGCTCATCCAGCGGAAAGGCATCCATCACCTCCTCGAAGCGTGGCATCGCCTCGGGCTCAAGGACGCTGAGCTTTGGCTCGTCGGTTCGGTGCATGACGAGGCGAAGCCGCATCTCAAACGCTTCTGGCGCGACAACATCCGCGTCGTCGGCTTCGTGCGCGACGTGGAGAATTACCTGAGCCAGGGAACGATCCACGTCTTCCCCTCGCAGTGCGAAGGCAGCGCGAAAGTCACCTACGAAGCAGCTGCCTGCGGTCTTCCGCAGATCACTACTCGCGAAGCGGGCGATGTCGTGACCGACGGGATCGAAGGCATGATCATCAAGCCGGGCGACGTCGACGCGCTCGCAGGCGCGATCCGGCACTTATATGATCATCCGGAAATCGTGGAGCGGATGAGCGTAGCCGCGAGGCAAAGGGTGGTCGAAAACTTCACCTGGGACCGCTTCCGCGCTCGCCTGCTTGGTGGCTATCGACGCGCGATGCAGATGGTGGGGTAAAAACTCCTAATCCTACTCCTAATGTGAATCCTACTCCGAATCCCGCCCAGAGGATTAAGAGTAAGAGTAGGATTAGGATTAAGAGCGGGAGGGAAATGAACATCCTTCTCATCCAGCTGAAGCGGATCGGCGATCTGATCCTCACGACGCCGGCAATCGCTGCCGTGCGCGAGAAATTTCCGCGCGCCGAGATCTCGCTCGTCGTCTCCGCCGGTACGCGAGAATTGCTGCCGGCGATCCCGGGCGTGGACCGCACGCTGATCGCGAAGGGCAGGATCACGAGCGCAGCGCATTGGCTCACGGTCGCGCGACGCAAATACGACTATTGCCTGGACTTCACGCGCAACGATCGCTCGGCGTTTCTGACGCTGCTCTCAGGCGCGGGCAAACGGATCACCGCCGATCATCTGCGGCAGCGCGAGAAGCTGCGCTCGCTCAGCTACAACGAGCTGGTGCCGATCCCGATCCGGCTCATGCACACCGTCGATTACCATCTCGGCTTGCTGGCTCCGCTGGGCGTCGACGGCGCGTCGCAAGCGTTGAACCTGCGGCTGCCGATGGCGGCGCACCAGAAGGCGCAGAGCGTCCTGGCGGACAGCGGTACGAGTGAAGAATTCATCCTCGTGCACCCCGGCTCCGCGCGGGTCGAGAAGTTTTGGGAGGCGGAGCGGTGGGCGGAAGTCATTGAGCACGCCGCGCAGCGGCAGCTCGCGTGCGTGCTGACCGGCGGAACATCGCCGCTCGAGCAGAACCACATCGCGCAGATCAAGCGGCATTCGCGCGCCCGATGCCTCGACCTCTCCGGACGCATCGATCTCCTCACCCTCGCGGCGATGATCGACGAAGCGCGCCTCGTTGTGACGGTCGACTCCGCGCCGATGCACCTTGCCGCGGCGATGCAAACGCCTCAGGTCGTTCTCTTCGGTCCCACGAACCCGCTCCACTGGCGGCCGCGCTTTAATCCGGCAGTGATTTTGCAGGCCGGACAGCCCGCGCCGGTTACAGAATTTTCGCCCAGGCAGCGCCCCGTGCCGATGAACGAAATCTCGACTGAACAGGTCATCCATGCTATGGAAGTGCTCCTGCAGGCGCCGCGCGGCGCGACCGTATGAGCAAGCGCAAAACCCCCAAGATCAAGCGCTCGTTCTGGGAGACGCTGAAGGCCGGTTCGGGTCCGTATCGGCGGCTGTTCGGCTATGTGCGGCCGTATCGTGGCCGCTTCGGGATTGGCCTCGGGTTCGGCCTTTTATACGGCGTCATCAACGGCTGTCTGCCGCTCGTGCTCGCGAAGGTAATGACCACCGTCTTCCAAGGCGCAGGCGGCCCAATCACCACGACCACGATTTTCCAGAACCGCGCCCAGCTGGATCAGGGCCCGCAGATGATGAACTCGCTCGCCATCCTTTGCCTGGCGATTCCCGGAGTCATGATTGCGCGCAGCCTCTGCTCGTACCTGAACAGCTATTGCATGGCCTGGGTCAGCAACAAGGTGCTGACCGACATCCGCACCCAGCTGTTCTCGAAGATCCTGAACCACTCGATGGACTTCTTTAACAAGTCGCGTTCGGGCTTCCTCATGTCGCGGATCCAGAACGACACCCGCATGATGCAGATGGCGCTCAGCAACGTCAGCGGCGACCTCTTCAAGATGCCGATCGCCATTCTCACTGGTGTGGCCGTGCTGCTTTACCTCGATTGGAAGTTCACGATCGTAACGTTGATCCTCTTCCCGACCTGCATCATTCCAATCACCATCTACGGACGCAAAGCGCGTCGCGCAGCGAAGGAAGAGAACGAAGACATGGGCCAGATGGTGGTCACAATGCAGGAGACATTCGCCGGCATTCGCGTCATCAAGTCATTCGCCCGCGAAGAGCACCAGGAGAACATCTTCCGCCACAGCAACAAGCTGCAATTCCAGAACGCGATGCGTATCACTCGCGCGATGGAATCAGTCGGTCCGATGGTCGAGGCGATCGCTGCCGTCGGCGTGGGGCTTGCCCTCATATACGTTTACTTCAGCCAGATCGGCGCAGCCAAGTTCCTCGCGCTGAATATGGGCATCTTCCTCCTGTACGAGCCGATCAAGTCGCTCAGCCGTATCCAAGTGATCATGGAGCGCTCGATTCAGGCAATGACCGAGATCTTTCGCATTCTGGACACCAAGCCGTCGGTCGTCGACGCGCCGGATGCCATTGATCTCACCGCGTCGAACGGCCGGATCGAACTGGAGAACGTCACTTTCCGCTACGCTGGGGGCGTTGATGATGCAGTCAAAGAGCTAAATTTGCAGATCGAGCCGGGCAAAACGTATGCGCTGGTGGGCGCGAGCGGCGCCGGCAAGAGCACGATCCTCTCGCTCCTCCTGCGGCTCTACGACCCGGCCAACGGAGTCATTCGCGTGGACGGCTGCGACCTGAAGAAAGTGACGCAGAAATCCCTGCGGAATCAGATCGGCCTCGTCACGCAGGAGACGTTCCTGTTCCACGACACGATCTTCAAAAACATCCAATTCGGCCGGCTCGAGGCGACGAAAGAGGAGGTCGAAGAAGCGGCGCGCACGGCCTACGCGCACGACTTCATCATGGCGCAACCGCAGGGCTACGACACGGTAATCGGCGATAAAGGCTGCCTCCTCTCCGGCGGCCAGCAGCAACGGCTCGCAATTGCACGAGCGCTCTTGAAGAACGCACCGATTCTTCTGCTCGACGAGGCGACTTCAGCGCTCGATTCCGAGTCCGAGAAGCAAATCCAGAGCGCCCTCGAGACTCTCGCCGCCGGCCGCACCGTCATCGCGATCGCACACCGCCTGTCGACAATTCTCTCCGCCGATCAGATCGTCGTCATGGAGCAGGGCTTCATCAAAGAAATCGGCACCCACGCGGAGCTGATCGAGCAATCCGGCTACTACCGCCGCCTCTACGACATGCAGTTCAACGCCGACCGCGAGAAACCGCCTGCGCAGGAGGATGAGCCGTTCATGGTCGAAGAGGCGTTCGCCTAGACGATCGCTGCCGCTCCGCGTGCAACGATGGCGCGGAAGTCAGC
>DATHXZ010000168.1:0-7977 GCA_035459405.1 Chthoniobacterales bacterium | reverse complement strand
CCGAAGGTTGAGCAAACCCGACATACCTCTGCGGCGAAGTGTCCTATGGATAATCCAACAACCCAAGGATGGATTCAGGAGCGTTCGGATATTCCTTCCACAAGCGCTTCAATTCCTTCAAATGGGGAGCCGCGTCGTCTTCCGTGCCGCGCTTTTTCGCCTTCTCGTCGCCAGCGCTCGTGCCGACGACTTTCCACTTCGTGCCGGAGCCACGCAGAATCGCGACCCAGGTGTCGCCCGGCGCCTTGTTACCTGCCTCGTCCGCCGTTCCTACAACGCCTGCCCAGCCATTCTCGACTTGTATGCCACCCCCCAAATCGCGGCCGAACCAATCAAGGTTGATCGTTACTTGCTTGTTGTAGCGGCGCTGGTAATCAGCGCGAACGGCCTCGATGATCGCCTCCCGTTCTGCGCTCCCTTTCGGTGGGATATACATCTTGCTGCCGGCCTTCGAGATCTTGATGATGCTCTTCACCTTCTCGCCAGTCCCTGCGAGGGTTTCGATTCTCCAGTGGATGCGCATACCCTTGCCCACGTGATACTGAGGTCCCCCGAGATAGCTGAGCTGCGACATGTCAGGATGGAGCGAGGCGAATGAGTGTTGTTGGCCCTGGTTATCTTTGAGGACGAAGTAGTTGTTATCCCCGCGCGCTTCGATTGTGACCAGTGTTCCGTCCGTGTGCCCTGAGCTGGCCGCCGTCTTGTCCCGCTGACCACGAGCCACAGCTTGGGAGTCGCTGTCTCCATTTCCGCCCTTCGTCAGCCTGAAGCTTACCTGTGCGAGTTTCTTGTTGTTCGGCGTCCATGTCCCGGCAAGGGCCTGCTCGTCGCGCAGAAACTGGAACCGAAACACGCCATCTTCCGCATTGTCGCCCGGCTCCCGCAACTCGAAGCGTGGACTGCCGCCGCCCACTATGACCGAGCCGCTGAACGGCCGCCGGTTCTTGCCCACCGCGCTGTACCCAGACGCAGTTTCGCCTTCGATTTTTTCGATCCGCATTGTGATCGTGTTCGGACCAAAAGGTCCGCTGTAGACGCCGAGCGCGTCGTTCAAGCTAGCATCACGCGCCGCCTTCTCGGTCTGAGCCGCCGCCGCAGCCAGTCCAATTGTAATGAAGGCGAGGACTACTGCCAGAGATCGTATCTTGATTGTAGTCATAGAGTTGAAACGAAGTGGGTGGATGCGACCGAGGCGGATTTGGCGCTTAGTAAAAGTTCAATATCACTCGCACGTCCCCCGGCACCGCTGGATGTTTGCGCAGAATTCGCTGCAGCAACTTCCGGTTGTCTTCATCCGCATCGACGACTTGCCATTTCGCGCCGCCGCCGCGTAGCACTGCGTGCCAACCGCGTTTGCCACCCGGCTCGTCCGGCTCGTTCGCCAGTCCGACAAAGCAGGCCCAGCCGTTTCCGGCTTTGATTTTGTCGTTACGAAATGTGGGGCGCTTTTTGAAGCGCTCACGGTAAGCCGCACGCACTGCGTCGGTGATTGCCTTTTCCTCGGTGCTTCCTGCCTCCGGCCAATAGATCTCCACGCCTGGCTCGGTAATTTCGTCCGCGAACTTCACACTCTTGCCGGTCCGCGGATCGACGCCGCTTTCCCAATAGATGCGTTTGCGGTCGCCGATCATTTTTTTTACCAGCTCTGGGCCAGGGTAGTTGTAGAAGCCAACCCTCGCATGTGCCCGGTACATCTCGAACGAGTGTTCCCGGCCGTTGGCATCTTTGATCACGAGCCGGTTGGCATTGGTGGTAACGGACGGCTCCTTCATGCCATCCGGTGGATCGAACCGCACAAACGTCCCGTCGGTGTATCCTGATGTCGCGGCTGTCTCTTGCCGGTCGCCATCAGCAGTGGAGCTTTTGGCGTTTTCTTCGGTTTGCCCACGCTTCGCAAGCGTGAAGCTTACGTCTGTCAGCTTCCGGTCATTCGGCGTCCATGTGCCGACGAGGGTTTTCTGGTCCGGCAAAAACTGGAAGCGAAACGCGCCATCCTGCGGATTATCGCCGGGCTCGCGCACATCAAAGCGCGGAACGCCGTCACGCACGGCCACCGAGCCGCTGAATGGCCGCCGGTTCTTGCCCACCTCGCTGTAGCCAGACGCAGTGTTGCCTTCCATTTTCTCAAGCCGCACCGTGATCGTGTTCGGGCCAAAAGGGCCGCTGTAGACGCCAAGCGCGTCGTTCAAGCTCGCATCACCCGCCGCCTTCTCGGCCTGAGCCGCTGCGGCAACGGCACCAACCGTGACAGACGCGAGGAGTATTGTGAAAGATCGGACCTTACTCATGCTCATAGAGTGGAACTGGTGGAGACGAGCGAGCCGGATTTGATCTTAATAAAAGTCCAACATCCCCCGCAGCGGCAGCGGCGCATCTGGATGCTCGCGGATTATCCGCTCCAGCAGCTTGAGATTGTCTCTGTCTGTGTCCACCACCGTCCATTTGGTGCCGGAGCCGCGCAACATCGCATTCCAGCCTCCGCGGTTGCCACCGGGATCGTTTGCCATTCCCACGAACACAGCCCAGCCTTTGCTGACAACCATCTTCGTGACATCGAGTGTCGGGCGCTTCTTTAAACTTTTTTGGTAGGCACCACGCACTGCCTCGATGATCGCCTTGCGTTCCGCGCTCCCCTTTCCCGGCGTCCGCAGGTCAGGCGGGCCGATGTCGACGAGTCTCCTCATCACCTGCTCGGTTTTCGGGAGCTTGGCGTATTCCCAGTCGACCTCAATCCGCTCTCCTTTGTGATCGTTGGGATACTGAATGTAGCCCATCGTCGGCGGCATCAGGCCCAGAGCGAAAAATCGGTGCTCCCCGCCGTTGTCGTCTCTGATCGTCATCAGCCAGTAGTCGCCGCGGTCTTCGCTGCCGACAAAGGTCCCCGTTGTCGACCCTTTCGAGCCGAGCGATTGACCGCGAGCATCAAAAGCAGGCGCCACAATGAGCGCAGACAGCAGAACGGCAAAAAGAGTTGGGAGCACACGCATACGGTTACTGAAGATGACGAGCGAGAACGCGCATTTTGCTTTCGGTTTCACGATTGCGGTCGAAAAGCGCAAGTCACACGTGCAACCGGTCCGCTGCGGAAGAGCAACCGCGATGGTCGCTACGGCGAGCCGGTGCGATCCGTCTCTACCTGCACGTGGCGAAAGCTCTTCGCGATTCGCGCGGTCAGCGGGGTTAGCTCAGCGTCCCGTTCAGCAGGATATCGGAAGGTCATCCGTTTGAAGGTGTCTTCTTTCAGCATCACCTTCGTGTAGAAGACCCTCTTGCCCTCCGTCCCGCTGACCACGAACCAGTCCTTCTTCAGGACCTTGTACGTCACGGTGCGCTTGGGCGCGTCATCATCCTCGGGCTCCATTTCTTCCGCGAAGCGCTCGCGGAGCGTCTTGTCGAGCGCATTGTATGAGCCGACGGCGAGGAGTTCCACGTCGCCTGTTTGCGAGGTAAATCGCTGTCCGTCGCCGTTGTCGGGTTCGCCCTGCGGGGTCAACATGTCAGCAGGGTAATCGACGGCGTATCCGAACCGCACGTTAGTGTAGGTGTCGAACTTCTGCTCGCGCGCCACTGACGAGAGAGCGAGCGCGATCAGCACTGCGGCTACTTTGGCGAATCGGTTCTTCATAGGTTGAGATCGTAGTCGAGTTAGTCGTGGTGTTATTCGGCGCAGTAACTGCGGCTGCGATTAGTGTTCGATGTAAGCATCACGCGCTCGATTAGTCGAGCCGTCACGGAGCGGGCGCAGCCTTGCCAGCGACGTCGCTCGAGAGAATCAACACGCCGGCGTTATCGTCACCGAAGTTGATGCTCTGCGCATACTGTCGCCATGGAAATGCTGCGCCGCGAAACACGCCGCCAACCTCCGGTTCCGCCATCGGCGCCTGGTTGGTTTTCTCCTTGTCGTTGCTGATCCGGCCGATGATCTCGCGCAGCTTCGTGGTTTGCATCGCCACGAGGCGGTCGTCCGCCTTCGGCGCCTGCATCGCAGTGACCAGCTTCGTCAGTTCGTCGACATCCTTCGAGCCGGGCGACAGGAAAAGGACATAGAAGTCAAACGGCGCGCTTGCTGCCGCCCAATCCCACGAGACGGGAGCTTTCGGTAACTCAGTCTCCTCGAAATCCTCCGCAACTTGCACCAGCTGCGGGCGCCAGCCGTTCGCGAGCTTTCCGTCCTTGGTCAACGCGACCAGGAGCACAGTGCATTTGTCGCTCGCGTCGATGTAGGCCTTGACCGTTTTGCCCGGGCCCGGTGCTGCGCTCAGCCGGAAAGGCTCCTCTTTTTCCGGTGGACCAGACTCGGCGAGCGAGAAGCAGATGCGGCCATGCGGCTTGTCTTCGTCGACCGCGGCGGCGGCGTCGGCTATTGCCGCAAGCGCGGCGGCGAGGATGAGGCACGGCAGTTTACGCATTGAAATTTCGGTGGTTAGGACCAGTGATCTGTTAAACGAGCAAAATGAGACGGCTTGCAGTCGAATTCTCGTCATCAGCCGATATTGCCCAAAAATCGCGCGCGCCAGCAAGCCAGCGCCGGACAGGGACATCGCAGCCTCGGTAAGCCGGACCGGTCTCCGCCCCATCTATGCCGGTACGTGCAGGACTGATCGCCGCGCTCGCAGAATCACCGGAAGGGTTAACGCCAGCCCGATCACCACCAGGACCGCGCGGTGGCAAGGTAAACCCTCCACTTCGGATCGCCTTCCCACGCGTGGTGCCTGGATCGCCCACGGCCTTTTCCCACAGCGCGCGGCTCGTCTGCCACTGCGAGTGCTCGGTGCCATGCGCGTCGCTGTAGCGCAGCAGCACGCGCCGTCTTTTCTTGCCTTTGCTGCCGGTTGTCTCCTGCTTATCCACCACTTTTGCCGCGGCGCTTCCACATACGCGTTTGTGTCGCTATGTCGGCAGGACGTCAATTCTGACGACTCCACTCATCACAGCTGAATGCAACGCGGCGCGCTTCAAAGCGGCGAGACGACTCGAACCGCGGTCTGCGCGGCGCTTCAGCTCACGTCCGGCGCGATCTGAGGAGCAGGACCGCCAGAAAGACTCCAAAGAGCGTCAAAAAGCCGCCAACGAAGAGAAACGGTCCCAGCGTCGGCCTCCCGATGACGTGAGTGGCGCGTGGATCGATCGTTCGGGAGATAGAGGATTCGCACGGTGGCGCCGATCGGTTTTTTCCAAGTCTCGGAGCCGGCGGCGACACCGAATGCGCTGGTGGCGTGCTCTATTCCTTCCTGATCCCGGAAGCGCAGGCTAACGGTGCGCCGCTTTCCTCTGCGCTGCTGCGTTTCCTTTTTGTCGATGATGGTGGCATCCGCTTCGACGCCTTCTCTCTGGAGTCTCGCTGACGTTCTGTGCTCGACCACTCCGAAGACGAGCAGCGCCACGCCAATGACGAGGCAGATGATGGGACCGGCAATTTTCACGTGCTACGTTGGTATCAGATTAAACTCTGCAGGATCCATCGCGGTTCACCGCTGTGTGAACACCGCCCGTCAGCGCCGTTTCGCGGTTCCGGAGGCCACACCGTGACTTCAGTCCTCGCCTTGCGTGAGGTATATGCGCTGAGTGCTATCCTTCCGCCATTAGTCGCGCCTTCTCTCATTGCGCTGCTCTTATTTGATCCAGAGGCTTCGCGGGATGCCCATCTCGCGGTAGTCTTCCGGGCTGAACGAAGTCCCGACGTCAGCCCGGTCTACGAGCCGTTCTGCTTTTTCAGGAAAACCCACGCGGCGTCCGTCGCGCTCGCGTCGGCTGGCGTCGCTTTCGCCCGCGCGTAGTGGCCGTCCACCTTCTCGACCGTGACCCGGACTTTTGCGGTCGCGCTATTCGCGGCGACGTATTTCTCGGCGGCGGAAGCGATGGCGGCGTCCGGATTCGCCTGCCAAGGCAGTGCTCGCGAGGGTGGAACAGAGCAGAAAGATTGTAAATAATTTCATTGGGTTCGTCTGTATTCGACGTTCACCGTGCGTCACCTTGCAGCTTCATCTTGAAGCGTCTCGGCGCCGTTGTCATTGCGTCTCCGGTTTCGTTTCCTTCGCCGCCATTTAAACTTCTTCAAATCGAAGCTGACTGCGCCTGACGCTAAATCGGATATCGCCGTCCAACCTTCGAGTGCCACGCCTAAGCAGTTCCCCGTCCAGATGAGTCCGGTCACACGAGCGGCGGGAGAACGTGGGAAAACTGACCATTGTCCGCTTCTGTCCGGCTGAGTCCTGACAGGGCGGATCAGTCAAGAAGGCGGCAAAAAATCTTTGCGAACGAAGCGCTCTACCAACTGAGCTATACCCCCGCGCTGCTGCGAGGGCGCATGATAGCGCCCTGGCCGAGTTTTCAAGACCAACAGCCGGGCGCGCTGAACGCTCCAACAGCCGTGGGTATTCTCGCGGTGAACCGAGCGCCGAAGCCGCGAAGCTGATCGAGCTGTGCCAGACGACATCGGCCCGCGCGTCAGCTTCGAGACCGCGCCGACCACCCGGGAACGGGCGGAGGGACTGGCGGTGCGTCACAAGAACAACGTCGCACCGCAACTCCGTCGCCGCCGCTAGGGGCTCAGCTGGTCGCAATCGGATCTCGCGACGAAACCGCAGCTCGCGGGATTCGATACCAGTCGCAGCGGCGGGTCGAAGATCGAAGCACGTTTGTCGTAGGTCGATGACAAGACGCTGCTGTACTTGTCGCGGTACTGAAGATACCGGTGCAGGATCTCTTCCCAGCACGAACACCAGGCAACCGCATCCACGACTTCACGGAGAAGCTGGAGACGACGCGATTTTGAAGCGCAACAGTGCCTGCCTGGGCCGCTCCGAACGATTTTTGCTACAGTGAAATTGCTACAGTCGAGTCGACGCCGCCTCACCGTTGTGACGCAAGTGCCTCATGCAGTGGGCAGTTGTGATGGTGCGCGATACAGGGTTCGAACCTGTGACCCCTACCGTGTCAAGGTAGTGCTCTACCACTGAGCTAACCGCGCCCGTTGCCGCAGTGATAAGTGATCGGTGAACAGTGATCAGTCAAGCCCGTGACGTGACCGTGAACTGCGATAGGGTAGCAGGACAGGACTCGCGCATGATTAGGTATATTCGTTTCACAATCGGTGCCGCATTGTTCTTCGGCGCGCTGGCGAGTTCGCATGGCTTCGGCTGGGCGCTCGTGAACGCAAAAATCCGGAGCGAGTTCCCGAATGTGCGACGGATCTCGACCGCCGAGCTCGACGCATGGCTAAACGATCGCAGCAGACCGGCGCCACTGCTGCTGGATGTGCGAACAAGGGCGGAGTTCGACGTGAGCCATCTCGAAGGCGCAAAGCACATTAAGCCCGGCGCCCCAGCTTCCATTGTCATGGAATCGAAGTCTCGGCCGATCGTGACATATTGCTCCGTCGGCTATCGTTCTGGCGGCTTCGCGAAGCAGCTCGGCGATGCCGGATTCACCCACGTGGCAAATCTCGAAGGCTCGATCTTCCGCTGGGCGAACGAAGGTCGGCCGCTCGTGAGTGACGGCGCGAGCGCGCAGCAGGTGCATCCTTACAACCGCACCTGGGGATTGCTCCTGCACAGGGACCGTCGAGCGACTGTGCCGCCGGTCGATGGCAAGCGCGGTGCGAGTGCCGGTTCGGTTTCCAACCCGAGATGAATTCAGATCACACCAGCATGTTGGCGGACGACCGGCTGATCACGCGAGGCGAGGAGCCGTTGAACCTCGAGATGCCATTCGCGAGTTTGCGCGAGTTCGTCACGCCTAACGACAAGTTCTATGTGCGCTGCCATTTCCCCGTCCCGAGGATCGATGCCGCGACATGGAGGCTGAGCATCGCAGGCACAGTCGGCACGCCGGTTGAGCTGACACTGGAAGAGCTGCAGGCGATGCCGCAGCATACAACGACGGCGACGATGGAATGCGCAGGCAACGGGCGTTCGCATCTCGAGCCAAAGGTGAAAGGCGTTGCGTGGGACATCGGCGCGGTCGGAAATGCGGAAT
>DATHXZ010000167.1:0-2821 GCA_035459405.1 Chthoniobacterales bacterium | reverse complement strand
CTGGTGTTATGGTGAAAACCCGGCGAATACGAGTTCGAAGTGAGTGCAAGCAGTCTCAGACCAGGGACAATCGACCCGCGCGTCCGAATCGGCCATGTCCATCTCAAGGTGGCTGATCTCGAGCGAGCGCTCGCGTTCTATTGCGGTGTGCTTGGGTTCGAGTTGATGCAGCGCTACGGCAGCGAGGCCGCGTTCGTCGCTGCAGGCGGATATCATCACCACATTGGGCTAAACACGTGGGAAAGCGCCGGCAGAAATCCGCCCGCCACCGGCCTGTTTCATCTCGCCGTTCTTTACCCCACTCGCGCTGCACTCGCAGACGCGCTGCGCCGGCTGATCGGGCGAATATTCCGCTCCATGGCGCCAGCGATCATGGCGTCAGCGAGGGATTGTATCTTCGCGATCCCGACCAGAACGGCGTCGAGCTGTACTGGGATCGTCCGGAAGAGAACTGGCCGCGTAACGCGAGCGGCGAAATCTCGATGTTCACGCGTCCACTTGATCTCGACGGTCTGCTGTGCGCGCAGTGATTCGCGCAACTATTCGTTAGGCTCGGCCGATCTCGCGCGCCGCGGCGACCCGACGGCGTCAAGGAACGAGTAGAGCTCGTCGAGGCTGATGGGCTCTTTCAGAATTGCCTGTCCGCCGGGTTCCGTCAGATCCCTCGCTGCGGCCGTGCCGGAAATCAGAATGATGCGGCCCTCCGGATGCTTTCACACAATCATGCGACAGGCGTTGCGCCGTTTAGGCGCGGCATTCGGTAGTCCATCAGCAGCACATCCGGCTGAAGGCTGGTGCGGGCCCGGATCGCCTGCAAGCCGGAACCAACAACCTCGACAACCTCGTGGCCCGTACTGCGCGACGCGCATCCCGCTACTCTGGCAGAAGTTTCGGCGCGCGCGAAGCAGCGACGAAGGTTGCGCAGCCAAGCGAGCGAATGGCAATCTTCCTTCAAGATGAAGAGCAGTTACGACGTCGTCATCCTCGGTGCGGGGCACAACGGCCTCGTGGCGGCCGCGTACCTCGCGCGCGCCGGGCTCATCGTGTTGCTCCTCGAGAAGAATGACTACATCGGCGGCGCGACGACGTCGCAGCAGGTCTTCCCCGACTATGACGCGCGGCTGTCGCGCTACTCGTATCTCGTCAGTTTGTTCCCGGAGAAGATCAGTGCGGATCTTGGTCTGAAGCTTGAGCTCCGCCGGCGCTCGACAGGCTCGTTTACGCCCTACGTGAAAGATGGGCGGCACGATGGCCTGTTGCTCAGCAATGTGGACGAAGAGGTGAGCCGGCGATCGATGCTGGCACTCACCGGCAGCGACCGTGAGTTCGAGCAGATGAAGCGCTTCTATGAGCTCGCGCGCGTCTTCGCGGAGCATTCGTGGGAGAGCATGCTCGAGCCGCTGATCG
Organism: Chthoniobacterales bacterium; assembly: GCA_035459405.1. Taxonomy (GTDB): domain Bacteria; phylum Verrucomicrobiota; class Verrucomicrobiia; order Chthoniobacterales; family UBA10450; genus JACCTI01. Next base: position 1,414 of record DATHXZ010000167.1, on the reverse strand, counting down.
GCAAGGACGACTTTCGGCGGCGCTTTGATGGTGATGACCTCGCACGCAACGCGTGGAGGAGCCTGGCGGAAGAGCCGCTCGGTCTGGCGATCGAGCGTTACCTCGGCGACGATCTCGTCCGCGGCCTCGTATTAACGGACGCGAAGATCGGCATCTTCACACACCCGCACGATCCGTCACTCGTGCAGAACCGCTGCTTCCTTTACCACCTCATCGGCAATAAGAGCGGCGAGTGGAAGGTGCCGGTCGGCGGAATGGGCGCGGTCGCGGGTGAGCTGGAGCGCGCGGCTCGCGCCAGCGACGCTGAGATGCTGACGAGCGTCCGCCTCACGTCGCTGCACTTAAACGGCGCGCGCACCGTCGAGTTCGAGGAGAACGGCAAGCGGCGGAGCGTCGACGCGCGGTTCGTGCTCGTGAATTTCGGCCGAAACGTGCTCGCGAAATACGCGGGCGAAAAGTATGAGCCGCATACCATCGACGAAGCCTCCGTCTTCAAGATCAACATGCTGCTTCGACGGTTGCCAAAGTTGAAGGCGACGCGCTACGAAGCCGCGGAAGCATTTCGCGGCACATTCCACACAGACGAAGGTTACGCGCAGATGAACGCGAGCTACGCACAGGCATCGTGCGGTGAATTGCCGGACAAGCCACCCGGCGAGGTTTATTGCCATACGCTCACGGATGACAGCATCCTGTCGCCGGAACTCAGGGGACAGGGTTTCCACACGATGACGCTGTTCGGGATCGACACGCCCTGGAGTGTCTTTGCGGAAAACAACGCCGCGATACGCGCGCACGCTGAAGCGAAGTTCCTCGCCAGCATGAATCAATGGCTCGAGGACCCGCTCGAAGATTGCCTCGCGATTGCGCGGGACGGAAGCCTTTGCATTGAGAGCAAAAGCCCGGTCGACATTGAAGACGCGCTCGGTCTGTACCACGGGAACATCTTTCAGGATGCGCCGACGTTCCCGTTCGCCGATCGCGCTGAACAGATCGGCACGTGGGGCGTTGAAACTGAGTTCGACAATGTGTTTCTCTGCGGCTCGAGCGCGCATCGCGGCGGGGCAGTGAGCGGCATTCCGGGCCACAATGCAGCGATGAAAGTGCTGGAGGCTGCCGGTAAGATCAGCCCACGCTTATGAACGGCGGCCTCGAAACAGACGCGCAAGGATTGCTTGTGCAGTGCGACGCATGCGGGCAGCGCAACCGGATGCGATACGAGGGCTTTGGCCGCACCTTCCGCTGTGGTAACTGCAAGGCGGAGCTGCATCCACCCGCTCAGCCGATCGATGTCGCCTCCGATCCGATCTTCGACTCCATAACGCGGCGTTCGCCGCTGCCGGTCCTCCTCGACTTCTGGGCGCCTTGGTGTGGTCCTTGCAAAATGGTTGCGCCGGAGTTCGTGAAGGTGGCT
>DATHXZ010000166.1:0-3229 GCA_035459405.1 Chthoniobacterales bacterium | reverse complement strand
AGTTGCCGATTACAAGCAGGTTGCGGTCTGCGTCGATCGACAGCTGGCTCACCGAAGCGCCCGCGTTGAACTCGACAGGCTGGAAAAGCGCGTCGCGTGCTCCATCAAAGTTCAGGCGCGCCACGCCATAGCGTTTTTGACGCTGCGACACGTCGGCCTGCGGAGCAATATTGCCCGCGACAATGACGCCTCCCTGATCGACCGCGATGTTCTCCACCTTCGCGATACTTGGAGCGAAGCTCTCATCGCGCGTTCCATCGTTGTGCAAGCGGATGAACAGATCGCGGGACTGACTCGGATCACCCCGGCTCACGAGGTATTTGCCATCGGGTTGCCGAGCGACGGCGTAGATCGGCGTAAATCCGACAACGCCGCCAATCCCGCTGAACACGGTGTCCATTTGTCCGTCGGGGTGCAGACGCACGACTGCGCCTTGTGAACCGCGAACCACGATTTTGCCGTCCGGCTCCACGAGGAGCAACGTGCCGCTTTGCGCGGCCTGAAACGAAGGATCCGGATTACCATTCTCCTGCAGACGCACGAGACCGTCAGCGCCCGATAGTATCACCCTGGTGCCTTGCAGGCCGACTCCGGTGATCAGCGCGTAGGACTCCCGGTTTGCTGGCCTGTAGCTGAACGTCGGGTCGACTGCTCCGGTCTGCTCGAGCCGAACGAGGCGATTGCGGGAAGAAACAACGAGCAGTTTGCCGTCCGGCTGTGCCACGAGCGAGCTAACCGTGAGTTCCCCATTAGTTGCAGCCGGCTTAATCAAATCTCCCGCGTCGAATGTCTGATCAACGGTGCCGTCGGCGTGAAGAACGGCGAGCGCGCGGCGAGGCACGGCATCGAAATGGTTGAACGGGCCTCCAACCGCCACGCGGCCGTTTGGCAAAGTAGCCACACGTTCAACGCTCGTGCGGCCAATCCCTGTCAAACCGCCCGCCTCCGGCGCGAACGTCTCGTCGAATGAACCGTCGAGGTGGAGCCGGCGCACGCCGAATGGTGCGGTATCAAACTGGCCGGCCACGACGAGTTTCCCGTCTGCTTGCTGCGCAAACTCGCTGACAAATAACGGTTCGATTCTGAAGCTCGGATCGGGCGAGCCGTCAGGATTCAACCGCGCGCCACCGGCGATGATTTTGCCATCGTGTTGAATCAGCCGCGTCGATACGAACTGCGCGGACCAAAGCTGGAAGCTCGAGTCCGCTGATCCATCCGGGTTCAGACGCCGTACGGCATCCGTGCCGTAGAAGTTCAACCGTTGCGAGTAGACCACTTTGCCGTCCCCCTGCACGAGGAACGAGCTAATGCTGCCGTAGCCTGAGTCGCCAGGCGGCACTTGCGCGACAAAGGTGTTATCAACACGGCCATCACTATGCAGTCGATACAATGTGTCGCTCTGGACAATTAGCTGACCAGTCGGAAGCATCTGAAACGAGCCAGCACGAGCGGGACTGAAAGACTGATCAAGCGAGCCATCGCTATTCAACCGCGCGAGATTGCGGCGCGGCACGCCATTGATGCTGCTGAAGTAGCCGGAGATTACAATTCGGCCGTCTTGCAGAACGACGGCCCGCCTGACGCCCGTACCCTCTGCGCTCGCGGTGCTGTTGATCTGCGGACTGAACTCTGCGTCAACACTGCCATCGCTATTTACGCGGAAGAGCTGTCCCGTTCGCACTTGGCGCCGAGGCGTAGCTATAGCAAGCACTTTCCCATCGGGCTGTATCGCCAACGGAACAATGCCGACAGCATCGGCAAAACGAGTTTGCAATGACCTCGCATCAAAAGCGGCATCGAGTGAGCCATCCGAACAGAAACGAACGAGCGACCCAACTTCTCGCAGCCCAAAGGCATTGAAATAGCCGCCAACGATGATTTTCCCGTCTGGTTGGATGACGAGACCGGCACCGTCTCCTCGTCCAACTGCTAAGGGACCGCGGCCCGGGTCGAAGCTCGCATCGACCGTTCCCGGCCTGCCACCTGCAGTGAGGCTTGAATTTCCGAAAAGCGACCACAGCAGGCCGAAAAGGAGGAAGTTCCGATACAGATACATAGAGTACGGGTGGTGACGAGTTCGCGAGTTTATGACTTGCGAGGCAAAACGACGAGGAATTTCGCCGTTCGCGCCGGAGAATCTTCGATGCGGTGATCGAGCCGCAATCGACCACGCCGAATCTACGCGAACCTGTCGCCGCCCACCATCCGGCGCACGCGGAAGATGTGGGCGGGCTGTGTGCGGGGGTCTAGTTCCACGTAGTTGCGGCTGCCGATCCAGGTGTAACGCGCGTCCGTAAGAAGGTCGTGCACCTGGTAGGTGTCACCGTCCGTCGCGCCGAACTCCGCGAGCGGCACGTGGATGTAAGAGTGGTGCGTGCGATGCGCGTCGAGATTCACCACTACGAAAATGATGTTGTCCCGCGCCGGCGTGATCTTGCCGTAGAAGAGAATCTTGTCGTTGTCCGCGTCGTAGAAGCGCAGGTTGTCGTAGAGATGAAGCGCGCGGTTCTCCTGTCGGATGCGGTTGATGCGCGTGATCCACTCTTTGATGTTTCCCGGCGCGTCCCAGTCCCGCTCTTTCCACTGGTATTTCTCGGAGTCGAGATACTCCTCTTTGCCGGGGAGGGCAGCGTTCTCGCATAACTCGAAGCCGCTGTAGATGCCGTAAACGCTGGTGAGGGTTGCGGCGAGCACGGCGCGGATCATGAACGCCGGGCGTCCGCCTTCCTGCAGGTGGAACGGGAGGATGTCCGGTGTGTTCGGCCAGAAATTGCCGCGGAAATACTCGCGCATCTCGGTTTGCGTGAGCTCGGTCAGGTATTCAGTGAATTCCTGCTTGCTGCCGCGCCAGGTAAAGTAGGTGTAGCTCTGCTGGAACCCTGCTTTCGCCAGCGCCTTCATCATCTTCGGCTTGGTGAACGCCTCGGAGAGGAAGATGGTGTCCGGGAACCGTGCGCGAACGCTCGAGATCATATATTCCCAGAAGGGCACAGGCTTGGTGTGCGGATTATCGACGCGAAAGATGCGCACGCCGCGCTCGGCCCAGAACAGGATGATGCTCGTCATCTCGTCCCAAAGCTCCTGCCAGTTCGGGCAGCGGAAGTTCAACGGATAGATGTCCTCGTACTTCTTGGGCGGGTTCTCGGCGTATTTGATCGTGCCGTCCGGGCGCTTGTAGAACCAGTCGGGGTGATCGGCGACGTAGGGGTGATCCGGCGAGCAATTGATC
>DATHXZ010000165.1:0-2294 GCA_035459405.1 Chthoniobacterales bacterium | reverse complement strand
TCTGTTCGGCGCGCGTGAGCCGGAGAAGACGTTGCGCGACTTGTCCGAGAGCGTCATGCGAGAAGTGATCGGCGACCGCACCGTTGATGAAGTGCTGACAATCGGGCGGCACGACATCGAGACCTCCGCCTTGAAGCGGCTGGGCGAGCTCGGCTCGAGCTACGCGATCGGGCTGCAGATCCAGCAGGTGCAACTCGCCACCGTGCGCCCGCCGCAAGTGGTGCAGGCTGCGTTCAACGAAGTCAACCAGGCGCAGCAGGAGAAACAAACGTCAATCAACCAGGCGTGGGCGGTTTACAACGACGCCGTCCCGAATGCCCGCGGGCAGGCAAAGGGCCGCGAAAAGCAGGCGGAAGGCTACGCGTTCGGCCGCATCAACCAGGCGAAAGGCGATGCCGATAAGTTCGGTCTCTTACTCGCCGAATATCGCAAGGCGCCGGAAGTCACCCGCCGGCGGCTGTACCTCGAAGCGATGGAGTCGATCCTGCCCGCGCTGCAGAAGAAGGTCATCGTCGACGAAAGCGTCAAAGGCATTCTCCAGACCCTGCCACTGGACGACGCGGCAGCCGCCGCGGCCGCATCACCGAAGCCGGCTCGTTAACAAATGCCCACCTCCTACACGCCCAGGCCGGTCCGCGTTCTGCAGCATCCCATCATGATGCTGATTGGCCTCTTCGTCCTCTTTACCGCGATGAAATGGGGCGCGCTGCTCTTCACCGTCTATCAACACCAAACCGTCATCGTCACGCGCTTCGGCAAAGCCGTTCGCACCGAGCAAACGCCGGGGCTGAAGCTGAAGATTCCCTTCATCGACAAAATCCACCGCTTTGACAATCGCATCCTTGCCTGGGAAGGCCCGCCGACGGAGTGCCCGACGAAGGACAAGCTCTACATCATCGTCGATTCGTTCGCGCGCTGGCGCATCAGCGATCCGCTGTTGTTCTACAACCGCCTGAGCGACGAACGCAGCGCGCTCTCGCGGCTGGACGACATCCTGATCAGCGAGACGCGCACCGCAGTCGCGACACACGACCTGGTCGAAATCATTCGCGTGACGAAGGGCCGGGAGCCGTTGCGCGACAAAGAGCTCGAGCAAAGCGGCACAATCCTGCCTGCGAACCTCCCAGACATCGCGCTCGGTCGCGGTGAAATCGAGGAGCAAATCACGGCCCGCGCGCGCGAAAAGATAGCCGACTTCGGCATCGAGCTGCTCGACTCGCGCTTCAAGCGCAGCAAATACAACCCGGCAGTGGCGGTGAAGATCAACGACCGAATGTCGAGCGAGCGTCAGCAGATCGCGGCGCGCTTCCGTTCGGAAGGCAAAGGCGAAGCGGCGAACATCAACGGGCAGAAGGAGAGCGAAGTCGCCTCCATTACCTCCGGCGCGAACAGGAATGCACTGCGCATCGAAGGCGAAGCAGACGCAGAGGCGGCTCGCATTTACACGGCGGCGTTTGGCTCGCCGGAAGCGCAGGATCTGTATCTCTTCCAGCGCAGCCTCGGCGTCGCGCGATCCGCCTTTCAGAACGGCACCACCGCGGTCATTTCGACGAACAGCGATCTGGGTCGAATCCTAAAGACGATGAGCGAGAGCATTGCGCCGGCAGCGCCGCCAACACGATAACTACCGCGCTGCGGTGGTGCCGTTTCTCCGCGGCCGTTCCCCGCAAACAAAGCGGTTACGCCTCGCCCATCATCAGGCCTTCAATCGTGTGGCCTTGCACGATCGGCTCCAGCTCGTCGACCAGCCGGCACGTGAGATGGCCGCGGAGGTCGTCCGAAAGCATCTCGTAAAACCTCCGCGTGATCTGAAAGTCGTGCCGTTCTGCATTGCGGCCGTCCGGCGCGTCGACGCCGAGCACCAGCACTGGCCGCGATTTATTCGATCGGTTCGGTGTGCCGCGGTGGATCGTGAGCGCCGAGCGCGCGGAGATGTCGCCCATCTTCGGCATCTTCTGTTGGGCGCGCTGCTCATACCGCGGGTAGAGATAGCGCGCCGGAAACATCTCGTGCTCGAAATCGATCGGCAGATCCCACTGCGTGCCCGGCGCGATCTCGAACGGCCCCATGTCTTCCGTCACATCCACAGTGGTGATGTTGAATGCGAGCGAGTTCAGGCGGCGGCCGGCGATCGTCGCATCGGGCGCGGGGAAATCGCGGTGCCACGGCTGCGCCATGGCGCCAGGGTTCGGCACGTCGAAGCCAATCTCCACGATCTTGTAGTCCGGCCCGAGCACCGCCTCGCACACCGCGACGACCCAGGGATTCGTCGCCACGTCCACAAACCCGCGGAT
>DATHXZ010000164.1:0-3799 GCA_035459405.1 Chthoniobacterales bacterium | reverse complement strand
CCGCAACCTCTTCAGGAGCCTGCTGGAGCGTCCGGCGCAGTTCTTCCACAAGCACGATTCCGATCAGCTGACCATGATCGTGAACCAGTTCTCGATGCAGGTGCAGACCGCGCTGCAGTCGCTGCTCATTGATCCGATTCTCAACATCATCGGGATGATCATCCTCGGTGCCAGCCTTTACACCGCTTTGGCGGCGGGCGCGCGCGACAATGGCGCGCAGCTCTGGATTTTCTTCGCCGTGATCGTCCTCATCGCGCTGCTGTCGCCCTGGCTGGTAGCGTTGATGGGCCGCAAGCTGCAGGAGAGCTCGCTCCATCTTCAGCAGCACGGGCTGCTTGTGCAATCACTCGTCGGCGGCGCGCTGAAAGCGCCTGAGGAAATTCAGGCGATGCGCGCGGAGTCGATCTTCGACAGGAAGCATGGCACGGCGCTGGACGCTTCGCTTCGAAGCCGGGTGAACCAGACAACCACGATCGAGAAACTGAACGCCGTCAATCGCCTGCCGGGCGAGTTTGTGCTGGCGGCGCTGCTCGGTCTGGCGGTCTTCGCCGCGATCAGCGGGACGAGCGCCATCACGCCCAAAGTCGTCATTCTGCTCTTCACGCTCACGCCGCAGTTCATGGGCGCCGTGCAGGGCCTCTCGGCCGTGTCGATCACCGCGAGCATGAACTGGCCGGCGGTGGATACAGTCGACAACCTTCTCTCGTCGCAGACTGGTGAACGCGTCGCTGAAGGCGGGGCGGCGATCGAGAGTCTGGAGCCGACACTCGAAGCGAAGAACATCGTCTTTCGCTATCCAGGAGCATCGAAGTACGTGCTCAACGATGTTTCCTTCACCGTTCCGCCGGGCAAAGTCAGCGGCTTTGTCGCCAAGGCCGGACAGGGCAAGACGACATTCTTCCGCCTCGCGCTGCGGTTCTACGAACCGGAAAACGGGCGAATCCTGATCGGTGGGGTTCCGCATACGGAATTGCAGCTCGGCACGCTCCGCCAGCATGTCGTCCTCATGCACCAGATGCCGGCGTTCTTCCACGACACGATCCGCGAGAACTTTTTGATCGCGAATCCAGCGGCGACGGATGCCGATATTCAAGCGCTCTGCGAGAAGACTCCTCTCTGGCGGATCTTAAACGACGCCTACGGCAGCAATCCGCTCGACCGGCAGTTCGTCGCCGGCAACTCGCTCTCCGGCGGCCAAAAGAAGCTATTCGCGATCACGCGCTGTTTGTTGCGCAACCCGACGATTCTCCTGCTCGACGAGCCGACGACCGGCATCGATCCATCCGAAAAGTTCGAGCTCGTCGCCATGATGCGGCAGGCATGCGCCGGTCGCACAGTCATGGTGGTCGACCACGACGTCGTCGGCTGGCAGGTGTTGTTCTGCGACCACATCTTCGTCCTCAACAATGGGAAGCTCGAACAGGAGGGCGCGCCGGGAGAGTTGTTACAGCGCGGCGGGCTTTTCAAAGATCTGTTCGACGACCAGGCGGAAGGTTTCCACAAAATGGCGGAGGCTATGCGCGTCGCGGATGCGAAGCGCCTGCATGTCGGCGACTCTTCGCCCGTGGCTGACGCGACGATGGAAATGCCCGTTCGCGGCGCCTGAAAGCAATCACCAACATGGACGCGAATACCGAAGTTACGGATGTGAACAAGGCCGACCGAGACTTTCCGCCGGATCAAGTCGGCAAGCTTGAGCCGCTACCGGCCGGCGAGGTGGGCGGTCGGGCGCTACTGGTTCGCTACCGCCGCTGCTCCCTCTGTGGATTCATCGGCCTGACTCCGGACATCCGCCTTCCGGCACAACAGTGCTCGAGCTGCGGAACCCTGTTGGCGGGCTCCTAGGCCGCGCCGATTGCAGCGCCGCTTCTAGTCAGGCGACTCAGATGAACTGCCTACCAATCACCTCGACAGAACGCCAAATTTCTCACGCGGGCACCAGCACGTTATTGGAGATCATGGTCGCGTATGGACCGACGGCTTCCGACCTGGCACCGAGATTCGCGCAGTGCATCGGGCGTGTTGAGGCTCATCTCAAGTCGGAAAGTCCCCGCGGTCGGCGACGCGACCGCAGAACCGCCTTTCGGTGAGCTGAAGCTCGACGCGCAGGGCTTCGTCGATGCGACCGAGCTGCGCGCGATGATCGCACGCGCTGTGAATGACGCCCGCGAGTTGCTCGTCATCGAGTCCGGTTCGGAGACCCACATCGGCGCTCTCGTTGCCGATTTAATCAGGCAAAGCGAACCCGCGCCGTCAATCGACGGAGTCGATTTGAAAGCGCTCGTTGCCTGTATGGACGTGCAGGTTGTGCTCGATTCGTTTGCCCGACATCGCCCAGGGCCGGAGAATCGGGCACCTGCTGCGATCGCAGAGCAGGTTGAGTCTGCAACTGTCGTCGCATTGTCCAACCCAACGGGAGCGCCGGACGATGCAGCACTCGCCGATGCAATCGTCCGCGGACTAAATCCCGCAGCCGACGTGATCCTGGTGCACGGCGGCGATCGGTCGCTCGATGTTTCGCCATCGGTCCCCACGCGTGCCGCGCCGAACAAGGTGCCCCCGTGCGGTGGCGCGTCTCCTAGCCTTGTCACGGCTGTCCCTTTTCACGCGCGACGACCGTTTCATCCGCGGAGATTCTGGGTCTTCCTGAAGACCGGGCTTGACGGCGTTTTCCGCGGCAAAGGATTCTTCTGGCTCGCCAGCCAGATGAACTTGGTCGGCGGGCTCAACGTCGCTGGAGGCGAAAGACAGGCGGCACCGGTCGGCACATGGTGGGCCGCGATGCCAGAAAGCCAAATGGATCGAGCCGAGTGGCCGGATGCCATCAACAACGAATGGGTGGAACCGTACGGTGATCGCCGGCAGGCGTTGATCTTCCTTGGCCTGAAGCTCGACGACGAAACGCTCCGTGTCGCCCTGGAGTCATGTCTGCTGACGCATGCGGAAATGGCTGCTGGCGAGCAAAGCTGGCGTGAGTTCGCGGACCCATTCGCGGCTTGGGGTGGCGCTGGGCACATGCATGAGCACCACGACTGCGCTTGCGGTCACGACGATCAGCATGGCGGTGACGAAGGTGGTCACGGCAGCTGCTGTGACCGTCATCATCATGAACATTGACACAACCGCGCTCTTAGAATCTCTAGGCGCTCGGCAGGGTACCTGCGCCAGCAATCCGCCGCAGCGACACGGCAAGCGAGTGTTCGGCGACAGCCGCCTGTTTTCGTTTGACCTGAATGTCAAAAATCCGCTAACCAGCACGCCACGAATGTGGACGAGCCCACCGGTTGGTCGGAGTCATCAGCAGCCAACGCGAATTGTTCAGCCCGATTGCAAGCTGCGTCAGGTCGTCCGTCTTAAGCCCGACAACACAAGCGCCCGGGAGCGACGACTTCGTTCCGAAGCTTTCCGCGTAAACGCCGGGTGGCGCTGAGGCGGAAAGCCCAACCCGCATAAGAAAACAAAATGGCAAACCAGGAACCAATGGTCGGCAAAGAGACGACCGAGCAAATCCCCCAGGACAAGATCGGCAGATGACGTCGGAGCAGTCGAACGAAGGCGAAGTCGGTGGCAGGGCGATCGTGCAGCGCCTCGCGCGTTGCGGCCGCTGCAGCTCCGTCGGCTATATCTACTACGACACCGTGAACTACCGCGCCTACCAGTGCAATAACTGCGGCGCGATCTTGATTTTCTAAGTTCCCGAACCGCTCGAACTGCGGAGGCGCGCGAGTTTCAGACTTCGGCGCTTCTTCAGCGGTAGCACAGGTAACGCGCAGCCGCTTGAAGAACCAGCATTTCCGTG
>DATHXZ010000163.1:0-1795 GCA_035459405.1 Chthoniobacterales bacterium | reverse complement strand
GGAGAAGATGAGCAGCGCCGCCATGAGGGACGCCCAGCCGAGCGGCTCGTCTTTGATGTAGTGGTTGATGAGGACGCCGACGAACGAGAAAAAACCGAGCGCGCTGATCGCGATCCCCGCAAGCGTGGCGATGCGCAGCGGCATGACCGAAGCATTGATCAACATGCTCATCCAGAGCCGCAGCAATGCGCGCGCCGTATAACCGCTTTCGCCGCTCGGCCGCTCGTCGTGCCGCACCGTCACCGTCCCGACGTTTTGCGTCACCTGGAAGATCAGCGCGTCGATATACGGGTAGGGGTTGTTCGACTTCGCGATCTCACCGACGACGAAACGCGAGATGCAGCGGAAGCTCGAGAGATACAGTCCTTTCGGTTTGTCGATGCTCCAATCGGCAAACACGTTCGTCAGCCAGCTGCCCCAATTGCGCCAGCGTGCGTGTTTCTTCTCGTTGTAAATTGTGTAGACGACATCGCGTTTCTCCCGTTGCGCGAGCTCGAGGAGCTTCGGCACTTCCGACGGCGGGTTTTGCATGTCGTCGTCCATCGTGACGACAAACTCGCCGGTCGAAGCGCGCAGGCCGGCGAGCACCGCGTTGTGCTCTCCGAAGTTTCGCGAATGGCTCAGGAACGTGACCGGCACCGGACACGTCTCGATCAGCTTTAGGGCCGTCGATTCGGTGGCGTCGCGGCTCCCGTCATTGACGAGCACGATCTCGATGCCGCCGTTCACAGGAATCGCGCAGAGCCCTTCGATGAGCATCGGAAGGGTCGAGGCCGAGTTGTAGAGCGGCACAACGATGCTGAGCGCCGGACGAGCAGTGTTCATTTCCATGCGACTGCAAAAAGTGACGTGCCGAACGGCAGGGGCACGGCGCGGCTGGCTCTGAGCTCGGCGCGCGTGATCGCGGCGAGCGCAGCGTTCAACGGTTGCCACATCGGTTTCAGGTCCGAGCGGACGCCCGGCTTTTGGGCCCTTCGGCGACTCGCCCAACGAACAGCCGCCACAGCGGGCATGAGGCTCATGTTCCAGTACGACATGCGGTGGCTCTGAAACCCGGCGTTTTCGAACAAGCGCGCGAGTCGCGGGCGGGTGTAGCGCCGCGCCATGTTGGTTGCGGCGTCATGGCTGCCGCGAAGAAAGTCGAAGGCGGCGACGTTCATGATGAGCTGACCGCCGGGTCGGAGGACGCGGTGCATGTCGCGCAGTGCTTGTTGGTCGTCGATGCCGTGAAGCACGATGACGTCGAGCGACAGCACAACAGCGAACGCAGCATCTGCGAATGGCAGTTGGTCCGTGCTGCCCTGCACGAGCTCCGCGCCCAGGTTGCGTTGGCGCGTCAGCTCGAGCGCCCGTTCGCCGAAATCCAGACCGGTGAGCGCTGCCTCGGGAAAACGGGCGCGCACATACGACAGCATCCCGCCTGTGCCGCAGCCCGCATCGAGCAGCTTGAACGCGGGATGCGGCGGATCGATCGAGTCGACGACGTGGCGTCGCAATCCGCGATACCACCAGAGATCGTCTTCGACCGATCGCATCGTGTCGATCTCCGCGACCGACATGGCGCTGCTTCGTTTTGCCGCGTCAGCCATGGAAGAAATCACGGATCGCCTTCGCCACACGCGCAGCGTCGGCATCGTCGAGCATCGGGTGAATGGGAAGGCAGAGCAGTTCCCGCGCGGCGGTTTCGGTGACCGGTAGCTCGCCTGCTACCGCAATGCGGTCGCGGTAGGCAGGCTGTTGGTGGATTGGCACGGGATAAAGAACCGCCGTGTCGATGCCGTTGGCCTGCAGGTGA
>DATHXZ010000162.1:0-6854 GCA_035459405.1 Chthoniobacterales bacterium | reverse complement strand
AAAACGCTTGTAGCAGGGAGGCTTGTCACCGCTGCCGGCGACGATCCCGAGCTCCTGGCGGCTCAGCTTGTAGACACCGACCCAGCGCCAGCCGCGCGCGTCGCAGATCATATCGGCCATCTTCTTCACATCCTCGGGGCCTTTCGCGCCCGCGAGGATAAACGCGCCCAGCTCCTGCAACATCCTGAGCGTAGCTGGATCCTTCACGCCACGCACCCTCGCGCAAAATCCGCCGAGATCGAATGCTGATCGCGCGCAAAGCTTTCCACCTGATCGAGGATCACATCCGCGAACCTCACGTCCGTTCCGATCGCGCTCGCGTAAAACAGAGAGCGCTCGTGAAGATGGTGCGGGTTGCGACGAAACACTTCCCCCGCGCGCTGCCGCGCAGAGGCTGAACCCGCCGGGGCTGCGTCGATCCCAAGGAGAACCGGAATGTCTTCGTAACTGTGCAATCCGTCCGCGATGAAGAATGGCACCACGACGACATTCGGTGTGCTCGTTAAGCGCTCCCACTCCGAGACGAGTGGCGGCTCTTCCATGTAGGTGTTCAGCACGGTCGCGTAGCGATTCATCTGACGAATCGCGTCCACTTCCCGCTTCGCGGCGATCGCGCTGTTGTCGTTCAGGTTCGTTCCGTGCCCGACAATCAGCAGGCTCGTCTCACCTTCCGGAACGCCCGGCGCGACCTCGCGAGCACGCGCGAGTAACAACTCAGTCATCGATGGGTGATTACCGACCGGGTCGCAGTAATGCCAAAGCTGCCCATCGGTGCGCTCGGTCGAGCGTCCCGTCAGCTCCAGCTCCCGCGGGATTACCGTCTGGCTAAAATAACCTTCGCTGATGAAATTCGGCACCACGAACACTTCCCTGATGCCGCCCTCCTGAAACATCAGCAGCGCGTCGCGCATGCTCGGTTCCTCTTTCCAGAAGCAGCATTGCACCTCGGCGAAGATCCCGCGCCGCCGGATCGCAGCCGCGTGCGCCAGACTCGGCGCGCTCGAATCCGGGTTCACGGTCGAGCCATGGCCGACGATCAGAAGCGCCGCGTCAGCGTGTCGAGTCACGGAGAGACACTAGCCACAGAGTTCACCGAGGCCACAGCGGAACGAGGAAGATTTCTTCTCCGTGAACTCTGTGCCCTGTGTGGTTAATTTCCGGCCATGCGCTTCCGCACCTACAAAAACACGGACCTGCAGGTCAGCGAAGTTGGCTTCGGCCTTTGGACCGTCTCCACCGGCTGGTGGGGCCAATTTACGGAAGGCGAAGCGATCGCGCTGATGCACAAGGCATTCGATCTGGGGATCACGCTGTTCGATGCCGCGGACACATATGGCAACGGCCTGAGCGAGGAGTTAATCGCGAAGGCTTTTCCAAAGCAGCGCGACAACGTCGTCATCGCGACCAAAGTCGGCTACGACTTCGTCACGCATGGCGAGGCGCGTGGCCGCGGGCAACGCGAGATCCCGCAGGACTTTTCCCCGGAAGCGATCACGCGGGCGACGGATGCTGCGCTGAAGCGCTTGAAAACCGATCGCATCGATCTCCTCCAGCTGCACAACATCCGGATGGAGCAGGTCGGCGACGATGCTGTGTGGAAGACCCTCGATCAGCTGCAACGCGCCGGGAAAATCCGCTACTACGGCATTGCGCTCGGGCCGGCGGTGGGCTGGCTGTACGAGGCCGTCAATTGCATCCGCGACCGCGACATCACGAGCGTGCAGCACATCTACAACATGCTCGAGCAGCACCCCGGGCGGGCGATGCAGGACGCAGCAACGGAAGCGGGCAAGGACACGATGTTCCTCATCCGCGTGACGCATTCTTCCGGCATGCTCGAGGGCAAATACACTGCCGACACCGTGTTTCCGCCGGGAGATCACCGAAATCACCGTCCGCGCAGCTGGCTGCTAAACGGCATCAAGAAGATCGATCGTCTGCGTTTCCTCGAGAGCGCTGAGCGGACTCTCGGCCAGGCGGCATTGCAGTGGTTGCTCGCGGATGAGCGCGTCGCATCAACGCTGCCCAACATTTACGAGGAAGCACAGCTAGTCGAATTCGCGAAAGCGCCAGAAACTCCGCGCCTTACCTACGACGAGCTCGCCAGAGTTGCCGAGCTTTACGAAGACAACTTCGGCGTTGAACGCGAGGAGCCAAAGTTCAAGGGCACGATGGAAGCGCCCGCGGAGCCGGTGGCGGCGTAGCCGTCGCTAATTCGAGCGATCTTCCTCGAAGCCCGGCTCAACCGGAATTGCGCGCTCAGCGCGGAGCGGTTCCTCGGTCGGTCGCGCGCGGCGACGGATTTTCCCGTTCCCGCCCTGCACACCTTTGTAAACTTCCTTGAAGACCGTGCCGATCAACGGCGCCGCATGGCTGCCGCCGTGCACATCAGCACCGACTCCACCCTCGTAAACCGCAGCAAATGCATACTGCGGCTGCACAGACGGCACGAACCCGGTGAACCACGCGGCGGTGCGCTCCTTCTTCTTCGGCCCCCACTGCGCGGTACCGGTCTTGCCGGCGACTTCGACGTTCGGCACCGCCGCCTGGTGCGCCGTGCCGTTCGGCGCGTAGACGACGTTCACCATCGCCTCGCGGAGATTTTCCAGCGTAATTGGCGACATATTGACGGTCCGCTTCGCGCGGACCTGATAGGCGGTGATGATCTCGTTATCGAGCGTCTGCACCTGCTGCACGAGGCGCGTCTGGTAAAGCGTGCCGCCGTTCGCCACGATCGCCATCGCCTGCGCCATCTGTAGCGGAGTCGTCTCGATGTCCCCCTGCCCGATCGACATGTTCGCGACGTCGCCATTCAGAATCCTGCGGCCATGTGTCGCCTTCATGTGTTGATCGGTTGGTATCCGACCCTCCACTTCGCCGCGCAATGGAATCCCGCACTTCGCGCCAAGCCCCATCCGCGATGCCCAGTCAATGATCGGATCGGCGCCCATCTTGATGCCGACCTGGTAAAACCACGTGTCACATGATTCGGTGAACGCCTGGACGAAATTCTGGAAGCCCCGGTCGACCTTCTTCCAATTGTTAAAAGTCACGTTGCCGACCTGGATCGCGGGCGTGCATTGATATTCGTCCGACTCCGTAACAGCGCCCGACTCGAGCGCTGCGATCCCAACCGGCACTTTGAAGACGGAGCCCGGCGGGTAGGAGGAACGGAACGCACGCGGCAGCAGCGGGATGTCGGGATCGTCCTGCAACTCTTTGAACTTCTCCGTTGAGATCGCCGGAATGAACGCGTTCGGGTTGAACACCGGCCACGAGGCCATCGCGAGGATGTCGCCGGTGTTTGGTTCGACGACCACGATCGCGCCGCGCTTCGCCTTCGCCTCGAGCGCCTTCTCGGCCAGCTCCTGCAGCTTCGCATCGAGCGTCGTCACAACCGTGTAGCCCGGCACCGGCGGCGTGACGATTTTCTCCGAAGTCTTCCGTCCGTCCTTGTCGAAGGTGATCTTATACTCGCCGGGCTTGCCCGTGAGCATCGAGTTGAAGGTATGCTCGAGCCCCTCGCGGCCTTCGCTTTCCGGCCAGAGCACCTCGTTGTTCTCGATCACGCCGTCGGGGTTGCGCCCGGTCTTGCCTGTGTAGCCGATGATGTGACCGGCGAGCCTGCCCTGCGGGTAAACGCGCATGTAGATGGCGCGCAGCGTCATTGCCGCCGGCAACTTGCCCTTCAGCTTGTCGTGCTGCTCGTCACTGAGATTCTGCGCGATGTCGAAAGGCAGAACCCCGCGGTTCCGATAGTGCCGCAGAATCAGATCGTCGGACACATTCAGCGGGCGGCCGAGCAACTTCTCAGCCGCGGCAATCTTCTCGCGCGCGAAGCCGATCGCCTGCCCGTCGGAGAACTCGAGCGGCGTCGGGTAGTTGATCGAGAGGTTGTAGCTGAGCTTGTTTTGCGCGAGCGGCACGCCATTCCGATCGACGATCTGGCCGCGCGGCGCGGGGATGTTGAGGATGTACGTGCGCGCGAGCTTCTGCGTTTCCCACGTCGGGATGATCTCCTCCTCGGCAGCGGCGGGCGACGGAGTCGCCGTCGGCTCCTGCGCGATCGCGTTCGCAGCCCACAATCCTGCGGCGATGATGATCGGAAGCTTGTTCACAAGCGGGTAAACTGATAGCAGCGTCGCCGCCTTTCGTAAATTCAGCCGGCGGGATGCTGCGCGATCAATGTCGCTGCAGAAACCGGTGCACCTCCTCGGCGAGCTTCGGTCCGATGCCCTCGGTTGATGCGATCTGCTCGACACTCGCTTTGCGCAGCCGGTTCACGGAGCCAAACTTCCGCAGCAGCAGATTCTTGCGGTTCTGACTCACGCCGGGGCAATCGTCGAGGATGCTCTCGCCGATCCGCTTCTTCATCAACAACTGGTGATATGTGTTTGCGAAGCGATGCGCTTCATCACGGATCCGCTGCAGCAAACGCAGCGCGCCCGAATCCATCGGCAGCTGCAATGGCAACGCGCGCCCGGGGCGATAAATCTCCTCGTATTCCTTTGCCAGGCCAATGATCGGCAGATCGTGCAATCGAAGTCGCTGGAGCTCGCGACACGCCGACGAAAGCTGCCCTTTGCCGCCATCGACGATCACAAGATCGGGCAGCCGCACGGCAATAAATTTATCGGTCTTCGCCGCGTCACCATCCGTCGATTGCGCCTCCAGCCTTCGCAATCCTTCGACTGTCTCCTCCTGCGAAAACTCCGCGTCCGGATTCGCTTCCCGCGCCTGCAGCAGCACGCGCGAGTAGCGCCGCCTCACCACCTCGGCCATGCTCGCAAAGTCATCCTGCCCTTCCACCGTGCGGATGCGGTATCGGCGGTAGTTGTCCTTGTCCGGCACGCCGTTGCGGAAGCAAACCATCGAGGCGACGACGTGGGTTGTGGAGATGTTCGAGATGTCGAAGCACTCCATCACCACAGGCGTCGTGGGAAGCTGCAATGCATCGCGTAGCGCCTCGACATCGCTCGCCGGATCGATCGCGCTCGGCAGGCTGTGCCGCGTGAAGCGCCGCATCGGTTTCGTCGTGCGACGCAGATCTTCAAGCATGTTCCGCAGCTCGGCGGCTTTCTCGAAATCGAGCTTCTCGGCCGCTTTCCGCATCTCGTCCTCGAGTGCGCCGATCATTTCGCGCGATTGGCCTTCCAGAAAATCCGAAGCCTGCTCGATACGCTCGCGATATTGCTCGGCAGTGATCTCGCTCAACCGGAACGGCACCTGGTAAGTAGACGACTTCAGCTCGCGCTCGCTCGGCGCACCGCGGCCGAATGTGAGCACGCCGAACTTCTTACGCATGAAGTTGAGCGTCTGTCGCAGCGCACCGGCATGCGCATACGGGCCGAAGTAGCGCGCGCCGTCATCCTTCTTGAAACGCGCGAGACGAAAGCGCGGCCAGTCTTCCGTGGGGTCGACTTTGACGAGCAGGAACCGTTTGTCGTCACGAAAGGAGATGTTGTAGCGCGGCCGATATTCCTTGATCAGCTTGCCTTCGAGCAGCAGCGACTCGGGCTCGCTCGCGACGGTGTGGAATTCAAAATCCCACGCGGCATCGAGCATCGCGCGCGTCTTCAGGTCCGCCTGCGCCAGCTTCGAGGGCATGAAATACGAGCCGACGCGCTTCCGCAGATCGCGCGCTTTACCGACGTAGATCACGCGGTTAAAGCGATCGCGCATCAGGTACACGCCGGGCTTGTGCGGAACGTCGTGAACACGCTTCGTCAGGTCCGGCTTCTCCTTCGGCAACGCTGAGGCCATCGCGCGTTCAGCGTCCCGCTCCCGCTACGACATTGCAACCGTTGTAGCCGCCTCCGTGTGGGAGGCGCGAACGCCGTACGCGGCACCGGTCTGCGCTTCGCACGGCGAAGCGGCTACAGCTACGAAGATTGCGGGAGGATGTGCCCGATCCGCCGGCCCGGCAGTGCGGAGTGAATCATCATCAACTCGGTGACGTTCTCCGGCGTGAGCAGCCCGACGAGCCGGCGCGCAGGATCCAGCACTGGGAGCGCGGGCACATTGGATTCCTGCATGATGCGGAACGCTTCATCGAAGCAAGTCCCCGTCGTGACGGTCGGCACATCGCGCCGCATGACGTCTCCCACCGTGACGGCGCTATCATGCTTTCGCAGGGCCGCGATAAGGTCGTTGCGCAGAAGAACGCCGGCAACTTCGCCAGCACGATCGATCACGGGGAAGTCGTGTTGCGAGGTGGAGAGCAGAGCATCCACCGCTTCTTCGAGCGATGAATCTGCCGAAAGCGTCCGGAACTCGCGGATCATCGCGCTCGAGACAGGCAGTCCGCGCGAGACATCCTTCATCTGCGCGACTGCGGCCTCCTGTGACGCGCCGATATAGATGAAGAGCGCGATGAAAATAAGCATCGGATTCCCGAAAAGTCCGGCGAAGCCGAAGATAAACGCACAAGCCTGGCCGATGGTCGCTGCAATCTGGGTGGCGCGCGCATAGTTCATCCGACTGGCGAGCAACGCGCGCACGACCCGCCCACCGTCCATCGGGAACGCCGGCAGCAGATTGAAGAGCACGAGAGCAACATTGATGCGCATCAACTGCATCAGCATGCCGCCGCGCTCTGGGTTTTGCGCGTCCATCACGCCGCCGAACCCGACGACGACGAACAACCCGAAGGCGATGACCACATTCACCGCCGGACCGGCGAGCGCCACGATCAGCTCCTGACTCGGCTTCTCTGGCATCCGCTCAAGCCGCGCCACGCCGCCGATCGGCAGCAGCGTGATGTCCGGCGTGTTAATCCCGAACGCCTTCGCCGCAATCGCATGGCCGAACTCATGCAGCAACACGCACAAGAACAGCAGCAGGATGAAAAGGAC
>DATHXZ010000161.1:0-1676 GCA_035459405.1 Chthoniobacterales bacterium | reverse complement strand
AACGTCTTCTACTGTGCTGATGATGCCAATGCGGCTCGCCTTTGCGCAAGCCGGCCAAGGTCCATCTCATACGGTTTCGGGCAGAACGCGGTGTATCGCGGAGTGGACGTCAAGCTCAAGGATTTCGCTTCGACGTTCTGCGTCCATCGGCGCGGCGAGAAGCTCGGTGAAGCCGTCTTAAACGTCCCCGGCCGCCACAACGTCTGCAATGCCCTCGGGGTGATCGCGCTGGCGATGGAACTCGGCGTTACGTTCCAGAAGATCACGGCGTCACTGCGCCACTTTCGGCACGCGCGCCGGCGCTTCGAAATCAAGTACGCGAGCGAGCGGTTCCTGCTCGTCGATGACTACGCGCATCATCCGACCGAGCTTCGCGCCACAATCGCGACCGCCAGGTCGACGGGCCGCAACCGCGTGCTGACGATGTTCCAGCCGCATCGGTACTCGCGGACCAAAGCGCTCCGGAAGGACTTTGGCGCCGCGTTCGATGATGCCGATCGCGTGTTCGTGAGTGACGTTTATCCGGCCAGTGAAGCACCGATTCCGGGGATCAGCGGACAGACGATCGTCGATGAAGTCAAAGCGCATGGACATCGCGGCGCAGTGTATCAGCCGCGCGTCGATCACCTGCACCGCGACGTCGGAAACGCGATCGCGCCCGGCGATCTCATTCTCAGTCTCGGCGCCGGGAACATTCATGAGCAGCTCTCGCTGCTCGCTGCTGATCTCGTCATCGCGGAGAAGCTGAAGGAGATCGTCGGCGACGAAGGCGACGTGCGGCTGTACGAGCCGATGGCGAAGCACACCACCCTGAAAGTCGGAGGGCCAGCGCAGTTCTGGGTCGAGCCGCGCACGGAACAGGCGTTCGCAGAGCTAATCCGTATGTGCCGGCACGATAACCTGGCGATTTTCGTCATCGGGCGCGGATCGAATCTTCTTGTCCGCGACGGCGGCATCCGCGGCGTCGTGATTCATCCGAGCGGCGGTGAATTCGACCGAGTCAAGGTGAATGGGACGACGATCACTGCTGGGGTTGGCGCGAAGCTCAAGCAGGTCGCGTATGCCGGGAAGAGCGCCGGCATCGGCGACCTTGAATGGATGGAAGGCATTCCCGGCGAAGTCGGCGGCGCGCTGCGCATGAACGCCGGCGCGATGGGCTACCAGACGTTCGATAACGTGGTCAGCGTTCGTTATCTCGACTCACAGGGAATGCCGCACGTGAAAGCGCCTGACGAGCTTGAGGTGCACTATCGCCACGTGCCTTCGCTGGAGCGCAATTACGCGGTCTCGGCGATCTTCACCGGCCGACCAAGCGCGCGCGAAGAGATCGAGCGCAAGCTGGAAGAATCGCAGGAGAAGCGGAAGACCACGCAGCCGATAGCGAAGAGCGCAGGGTGCATCTTCAAGAACCCGGGACCCTGTCCCGCCGGCAAGCTCGTCGATGAGCTCGGCCTCAAGAACACGAGCGTCGGACCTGCGCGGATTTCGGAGGTGCACGGCAACTTCCTCGTGAATGACGGCGGTGCTACGGCCGTGCAGGTGATCGAGCTAATTGAGCAGATCAAAAGGACGGCGCGAGAGAAGCGCGGGATCCAGCTGGAGACGGAAGTGCAAATCGTAGGAGAGCCGGCGTGATCGACCTCAGCGGCAAACACATCGCGGTGCTGAAAGGCGGC
>DATHXZ010000160.1:0-2481 GCA_035459405.1 Chthoniobacterales bacterium | reverse complement strand
GACATCGCGGTGCGCGACGCGGCTACTTCACCACGCCCCGAGATATTGAGGCAGATCTCGAGGCTGCGCGGATGGAAACTGCGCGCCCAATCGACCGGCTCGCTCGTGCGGAAGTCGTGCATCTCGACACTGACGCCGAGATCGTCGAAGCTGCCGTATAGTTGCCGCCAGCCCGCCCGAACCGTGTTCCACGCGCCGCGCTCCGGGCTCTCGACCTCGTCAGAAGCCGTCGTTGGGACCAGTGGCATGAGCGCGAATGTGTAACGTGAACCGCCCCCGCGCTCAACCTCATTCTCGCCTCCGATGTAGAGGCGCTTGTGCCAAGCGCCGGCCTATACGATTCGGTGCTTGGCACAAGCACCGCTACACACCGGCGGGCCGTGTGCGTTGATGACCGCCACCGTTTCCGCCCCGGGCTTCCTCACGACTGTGCAGGACACCGGGCGCACTGGGTTCCGCAACATCGGTGTCTCGCATGGAGGCGCACTGGATGTGCATGCGTTACGCGTGGCGAATTTGCTCGTCGGGAACGAACCGTCGGCGGCGGCGCTCGAGATCACGCTCGGTGGTCTGCGGCTGCGCTTCGAGGATCGGCGGGTGGTCACGTGGTGCGGAGGGGCGTTCGATGTCAAGATCGGCGAAACGCGATTGTCCGCCGGTCACCCGGCGATTGTCGAATCCAGCGAACAGCTGACGATCGAGCGGCCGGAAATCGGATGCCGCGGATGGCTCGCCGTGTCCGGCGGCATCGATGTGCCGGAAGTGCTCGGCAGCCGTTCAACCGATTTGCGGGCGCAGTTCGGTGGGATGGACGGCCGGCAATTGCGAGTTGATGACGTGCTGCGGTTCGGCCCGATTGGTCCTCGATCGGACGCGGTCCTGTCGGCGCTCGCGACACACCGCGTCGCGTCGTGGTTTGCTCCGGCGCAGTGGGTCTCACCCGTGTCCCGCAATCCGATCCTGCGGGTGATGCGCGGCAGCGAATGGCCACGGTTCGATCCGGAGGTGCGGGGAATTCTTTTTCGCGAGCCTTTCACCGTCACGTCGCAGGCCGACAGAATGGGTGTCCGGCTTGAAGGTCCCAAGTTACACTTCACCGGTGATGACCTCGCGTCTGAAGCCGTCAGTGCAGGCGCAGTGCAGGTGCCCCCGGCGGGCCACCCGATCATCCTACTGCCGGATTGCCAAACGATCGGCGGATATCCGAAGCTCGCGCACGTGATCACCGTCGATCTCCCGGTTGCGGCGCAGCTTCGTCCCGGAGATCAAGTCCAGTTCCAGCTGGTCCGGCTGGCTGAAGCGCACGAGCTGCTGATCGAGCGAGCACGGCAACTGACGGTGTTCCGAGCCGCGATCTCCCTTGCGTATCAATGAGCCTGGCGATCGATATCAACGCGGATCTCGGCGAAGGCGCCGGTCACGACGAGCAGCTGCTGCAGCTCGTCACATCTGCGAACATCGCGTGTGGCTTGCACGCGGGCGACGCACACACGATGCGCGCGACGCTGCTCGCGGCGAAGGAACGCGGCGTAGCCGTCGGCGCGCATCCGAGCTTCGATGACCGCGAGAATTTCGGGCGACGTGAGATGTCGGTCAGCTGGGATGATCTGGTTGCGCTGGTTGCTTATCAGCTTGGCGCGTTCGCGGCGGTGGCAAAGTCGCTCGGCATGCGTCCTCAGCACGTGAAACCACACGGCGCGCTCTACAACATGGCGGCGCGCGACGAACAGATCGCGCACGCGTTCGTCGAAGCGGTGCGTCGAATCGATCCGACGCTCGTCGTCTTTGCACCACCGACGAGCGAGCTATCGCGCGCCGCCGAAGCGAGCGAGCTGCAAGTCGCGCGCGAAGTTTTCGCCGATCGCAACTACATGCCGGACGGCTCGCTCGTGCCGCGCGATCACTCGCAGGCGATGCTGCACGATCCCGAGGAAGCGGCGGACCGTGTTTTCCGGATGCTGCGCGACGACAAGGTGCAGGCGATCGATGGTCGCGACGTTGATGTGCATGCCGACACCGTCTGCGTGCATGGCGATACGCCGCACGCGGTTGAGTTTGCGCTTGCGTTGCGAACAGCCCTCGCACAAACCGGAATCGTGATCGGCGCCCCGAGTATCTCGTCATGAACTCGACAACCGTCGTTGCCGAAGAAGAGCAGAGCCGCGGCGGATTAGAGCGCGGTCTGGGGCAGATTGACGCCACGATGATCGTGGTCGGCTCGATGATCGGCTCGGGCATTTTCATCACGTCGGCTGAGTCAGCGCGGCTGATCGGCGCGCCTGGCTGGCTGTTGATGGCGTGGGCACTCGCCGGACTGCTGACGATTACCGGCTCGCTTTGTTGTGCGGAGCTGGCGGCCATGATGCCGCGCGCCGGCGGCCAGTACGTCTTTCTGCGTGAGGCTTACAGCCCGGCCTTCGGCTTCCTTTTCGGCTGGGCTGTCTTGCTCGTTATCCAGACCGGAACAATCGCGGCGGTGGC
>DATHXZ010000159.1:0-5488 GCA_035459405.1 Chthoniobacterales bacterium | reverse complement strand
CTTTAGCCATTTTCGTCCCGTTGGTGTTCTTGGCTGGACCGCCGCTTGCAGCTCAGCAGGAGCAGCGACCAGCGCGTCCGCTGCGGATCGCGATCGACATCGGCCACACGCCGGGAACTCCGGGCGCGATGAGCGCGACTGGTGTGATGGAGTACACCTACAACCGCCGCATGGCGCGTTTGATTGCAGACGACCTACGGCAGCAGCCTGGCATTTCGGTGACGTTGATCAACGAATCCGGGCGCGAGATATCACTGCTCGGCCGAGGTGATGCCGCGAATTCGGCAAAGGCTGACTTGTTCCTCTCGGTTCATCACGATTCGGTGAACGAGCGCTACAAGGTGACGCGCCGCACACCAGATGGCCGCGTCTTTCGTGAGAGCGATCGGTTCCGCGGCTACTCCGTGTTCTTTTCCGACAAGAATGCCGAGCCGGCCGCCAGTTTCGACTTCGCGAAGCAGCTCGGACGCGCGATGCGCGAGCAGGGGATGACGCCGACCGCGCATCATGCCGAAAAAATCCCAGGCGAGGGGCGCGACTTCGTGGTCCCTGAGTTCGGCATCTATCGGTTCAACGACCTTCTCGTGCTGAAGCGTGCGCGCATGGCAGCGGTGTTGCTGGAGTGTGGCGTCATCGTTCATCCTGCAGAGGAACAGGAGCTGAACACGACCGAGCGCCAGCGTCAGATCGTGGCGGCAGTGCGCGCCGCCGTTCTCAACGTCAGCGGCTCGCTGCGGGCCCGTCCGCAGTAAGCGGACATATGCCTTGCCGCTCCACGCGGTGCCGGTAGACTCGCGCCGCAAATCGCCGCCTGCGTAGCCGACGTTGAAAACCGACCTCCGACAGCTTGTCCTGAGAAACGGACGCAAACTCCTCCAGCAAGTCCAGAAGGGGATCGGACGCTCGTCGTTAGTCGGCGATCAGCCGTTCTTCTCGCGCGAGCATTTTCCCTGGGCCGACCACATCGAGCGGAACTGGCAGACGATTCGCGACGAGCTCGAGATGATTCTGCAGCGGCGCGACGAACTGCCGGATTTCGCGCACATCTCGCCGGACCAGAAGCACCTCGCGAAGGAGAACCAATGGAAGACGTTTTTCTTCTTCGCCTACGGCCTCGAGGCGCCGGGCAATTGCGCCCGCGCACCGAGGACGATGGAGCTGCTGAAAGCGATCCCGGGCGCAAAGACAGCTTTCTTTTCCATTCTCTCGCCGAAGATGCACATCCCGGCGCACTGCGGGCCGTATAAAGGTGTGATCCGTTACCACCTCGGCCTCATCGTTCCCGAGCCGAAGGAGCAATGCCGGATCCGTGTCGCCGATGCGGTGGCGCACTGGGAGGAGGGGAAGAGCATGTTCTTCGATGACACCTTCGAGCATGAAGTCTGGAACGACACCGACGGTCAGCGCGTGGTGCTGTTCATGGACGTGATGCGGCCGCTGCGGTTTCCGATGTCGCTCATCAATTCGTTCGTTATCAAAGCCATCGCGGCCTCCCCATTTATCAGAGACGCGAAGAAGAACCACGAGGCGTGGGAACAGAAGATGACCGAGTTATGGCGTTGATTCGCGGCGCGTTTCTTACAATGGTGAGACTCGGGGAATGAGAGGCGATCCGAACTCAGCGCACGCCGACGGTTTCGACACCAATCTCAGCCTCGGCGACTTCGTCGTCGGAGAGCGCGCGGACGCGATCAGCCCGCCGGCGGGCTGGACGGAATGGCGGCAGGCGGCCTCATGGGCGGCTGAATTATACCAGCCGACCATGCTCCAGAGCGCCGACGCACGGACGGAGATCGAGTACGACGGGCGGCGGCATCCCGTCATCAATCTCTGCTCCTACAACTATCTCGGCCTGGCAAACCACCCGGAGGTGATCGCAGCCGCGATCGAAGCACTCAACAAATACGGAATGGGCGCGTGCGGTTCGCCGATGCTTTCCGGCATGACTGATCTGCATCGCAAACTGGAGCGCAAGATCGCCGATTTCCTTGGCCGCGAGGACGCGATGCTTTTCAACAGCGGGTTTGGCGGCGCGCTTGGAACGCTGTCCGGTCTGCTCCGCAAGAGCGATGTCGCCATCATGGATAATCGCTCCCATCTCAGCCTGCGTGACGGCGCCGTCCTTTCACGTTCGCGGCTGGAGCGCTTCGAGCACAACGATCCGTCGTCACTCGACGAGGCGCTGACCCGCCGCGAAGGGAAACGCAATCTGGTGATCGTCGAGGGCATCTACTCGATGGACGGCGACTTCGCCACGCTGCCGTCGCTTCTCGACGTCGCGGAGGCACATGACGCTAGCGTCTTCATCGATGAAGCGCACTCCATGCTGGCATGCGGCGCAAATGGCCGCGGCGCGACCGAGCATTACGATGTCGAACATCGGATTCCGCTGATTTACGGCACGTTCTCGAAAGCCTTCGGCGCGGTCGGCGGATTCGTTGCCGGTGCGCAGGAGACGATCGAGTATCTGAGATTTTATGCGCACTCGTACGTCTACTCGTGCGCGCTGCCTCCGTCGAATGTCGCCGCAATCCTGAAATCGCTCGAGCTGTCGATCGAGCATCCGGAAGCGCGCGTCCGACTGTGGGAGAACGCCGACTACTTCCGCACGCAGGCAAACGCTCTCGGCATCGATACCGGCGCGTCGAACACCTACATCATGCCGCTGATCGTCGGCGAGCGCGGGCGCATGTACCGGCTCGGCCACGAGCTGCGGCAGCGTGGACTGTGGGTTGCGCCGGTTGATTATCCTGCGGTGCCCGAGGATCGGATCTGCTTCCGCGCGTGCGTGACGGCAAATCACACGCGCGCTGATCTCGACGAAGCGCTCAACATCCTCGAAGACACGCTCGTTCCCGATCTGCTGCAAAACGCCTGATCGCACGGGCACAGCGATCTGAGGCATGAGCGCGCCGTCTGCCCAGCCTTCGGCGCGATCGGTCGAGAGCACCTATAAGACGCGAGACGTCGAGAGTGCGCTGGACATCTACTTCTACCGGCCGATCGGGTATGCGCTGGCGCTCTTCTTTGCGAAACTGAGGTTTACGCCGAGCATGGTGTCTCTCCTCGGCGGCTCTATCGGCGTGCTGGCCGGCCATCTCTACTACTACAGCGACGTGCGCCTGAATGTTATTGCCATGGCGCTCCACGTTCTCACGAACGCCCTAGACAATGCCGACGGGCAGCTCGCGCGCCTAACGAATCGCGGCAGCATCCATGGCGCCATCATGGATGGCTTTGCTGACTACATCGTGTTCATGAGCGTGTATGTGCACCTTTGCTTGCGCTACATGGCCGAAGGCGGTTCAGCGGCGATCTGGCTGCTCGCTGTCGCCGCGGCCATGAGTCACGCCATGCAGAGCATGACCATCGACTACCTCCGCTACGGTTACCTGCAGTTCGTCACCGGGAAGCGCAGCGCGGATGCAAACGCCTCCGAAACCGTCCGCGCCGTCTACGACGCGACGAGCTGGCGAGACTTCCTGAAGAAGCTTGGCCTGAGGAACTATCTCAACTACACACGCCAACAGGAGAGACTCGCGCCCAATCTCCTGCGCCTGCGGCTCGCGACGCGCGAGACGATTCCGGAGTGGCTGACGCTCGCTTATCGTCGTGGCTGCAGGCCGCTCGTGAAGTGGTGCAACTGCCTTGCGACGAACCCGCGGATGTTCTTGCTCTTCGCATTCCTGCTGATCGGCCAGCCGGTGTGGTACTTCGCGGTTGAGCTCACACTTTTGAATGTCGTCCTCGTCTGCGTGTTGCTGCGACACGATGCGGTTTTCCGATCGTTGCTCGCGCGGTTGCACGCAGCTGGCTAGCAGTGTCCCAGATCGAAGTCACCGAAGTCACCTCACGCGCGGAGCGTGATGCCTTCATCAAGTTCCCGTGGAAGATCTATGCCAACGATCCCGCATGGGTTCCGCCACTGATCATCGAGAGGCGTCAGTTCCTCGATCGCCGCAAACATCCATTCTTCAAACACGGCGAGGCCGCGCTATTCCTGGCGCGCAGCGGAGGTGAGATCGTCGGGCGGATCATGGCCAGTGACGATCCAAACTACAATGCATTGCACGGGAGCAATGTCGGATGCTTCGGCCTGTTCGAATCAGTCGATGACGCGTGGGTAGCAGGCGCCCTTTTCCAGCGCGCGACAACCTGGCTGGGATCTCGCGGTCGGTCCGAGATCATGGGGCCGATCGACTACTCTACGAACTACGTGTGCGGCTTGCTGATCCGCGGATTCGAGCACGCGCCGATGATCCTCACCTCGCACAACCCGCCGTATTACGCGGAGCTAATCGAAGGCGCCGGGTTCCAGAAGGCGATGGACCTTTTCGCCTGGTGGTTCGCCGATCCGGCGCGCGCTGAAAAGCGGCTGCGCAGGCTTGCTTCCGCCTTGAAGGACCGCCACCTGCCGACGATCCGGCCGGTGAACCTGAAGAACCTCGGAGACGAAAGCCGCCGGCTCCGCGCCCTCTACAATGAGGCATGGCAGAACAATTGGGGCTACGTGCCATTCACGCCCGAGGAGTTCGATTACATGACGCATGAGCTGAAGCCGGTCGTCATCCCGGACCTGACACTGATCGCCGAGGTGGACGGAGAGCCAGCCGGCTTCATCCTTTGCGTGCCTGACATCAACGCTGCGCTCCGGCACGCGAACGGCCGCCTCACGAAATGGGGGCTGCCAATCGGCTTGGCGAAGCTCCTCTACCACAAGTCACGCCTGAAACGCATGCGACTCGTCGCGCTCGGGGTCGTGCCGCGATATCGCCGCAGCGGCGTGGCGGAGATGCTCGTCCTGCGGATGATCGAAAATGGAACGTTGCAGCGCGGTTACTTCGGCGAGTGTAGTCTCACGCTGGAGAACAACCACATGATCAACCGCTTCATGCACGCGATCGGCGCTGATCCTTACAAGACGTATCGTATTTACTCGCGGCCGATCTCCGCCTAAGGAACTAACGTGTGATTGCCGCGCAACCGGTCCTGCACAGCGTCCTTCTCCTCGCCGATGAGTCCGCGTCCTGGCGTGTCGCGGGCCTGCCGCAGCTGCAGCGGATCCTGCTTTCGGTCAACGAATACGCCGAGGCGTCAGGTCAGACCGTGCCGGTAAGCGTCTGCGTCTCATGGCAGCCGAAGCTTCCTGCTGCATCTCGCCTCGTCGTCGACGACCCGCGCCTCACGCGACTTGAGGTTTGCGAATGCGAGGCGGACGGCGGCTCGTTCGATCTCGTGCTGAGCACGCGCGTGTTCCTTTACCGGAATGCGATCGCAGCGATGCTCGACGCTGGCGTCCTGACCGCGGCGGGTATCGCTGCGAGCTGGGCGGAGCGGCTCGAGGACGTGCGTCGCGAATTGCAGTTGAACGCTGAGCGCTGCGCGCAGACCAACTGGCACTACCTCGGAGACACAGCTGTCATCCCTTCGGTCGAGCGTGCGTTCCTCCGGCAGAACGGCAAATCACAGGACGGCCTTGTCTCGCGAT
>DATHXZ010000158.1:0-15399 GCA_035459405.1 Chthoniobacterales bacterium | reverse complement strand
GCCTTTTTGCCGCGGCGGCGCGCCTCAATCGCGATGGGCAGCACGCCACGCACGGATCTCACAGCCCCGCTTAGAGCCAGCTCGCCGACGAAGCTGTATTCCTCGATCCCGGGTGTCTCGAGTTCCTCATCGCCCGCTGCGATCATTCCGAGTGCGATCGGCAGGTCGAAGCTGGGACCTTCTTTCTTCACGTCCGCCGGCGCGAGATTGATCGTCGTGCGCCCACGTGGCCAGAAGTAGCCGCTGTTCCCGATCGCCGTTGTGACGCGATCCTGGCTCTCTTTCACCGCGGTGTCCGGCAGCCCCACAATGATGATCTTCGGATCGCCACGCCCAGCGTTCACCTCGATTTCTACCTCGTAAGCATCTACACCGTAGACAGCGGCCGAGTAGATCTTTGCCAGCATTCAGCTTCAGGTTCGCAGAGAACCCGCGGGGCGAAAAGGTGCAAAAGTCCCTGGCAAGAAGAGTGCACGGCGGAACGCTCGGCTGCTTGCATGGCACCCGCCTCTCCTGGAAGCCGCTACATTGTCCATCCAGCTCATCCTGCCGCACTTCACTTCGCAAACTGCTCCTCCTTCCGCCCCGGTGGGCTGATGGAATGGGCGACCGCGGCAGCGCTAATCGAATAGTTGAACGCAGAGGTGTGACCTCGAGCCCAGCCCCGGCTCTCTACTTTCCGTCTTCGGATCGGGCGGTAAGGCCTAGGATTCGCAGATCTGCGCTTGTGCGGCGCGCAATTCCAAGCTGCGGGTCCGCAGCGCCTCTTCGAAGGCGGAGCGCTGATTATCGAGTTGCTGATGCAGGCGACGAGTCTCCAGCAGATTCCGGATGCGGAGCAGGACCTCGAGATGGTCGAACGGCTTGAGCAGGAAATCGGTGGCGCCGGCCCGCAGTGCCCGCCGTTTGCTTTGCTCGCTCACATCGGCAGTCAAGACCACGATCGGCAGGAACATTTCGCCGTCGGCAGCGCGTAAGGCAGCGAGCACGGCGAAGCCGTCAACGTGCGGCATCATTAAATCAAGCAGGATAAGGTCTGGCTCGAAGGCATCGCAGGTTTCGAGCACGAGCCGGGAGTCAGTGACTGATTGCACGCGAACGTAGCCGGCCTCAGAGAGCAACTCCTCCAGAAGGGCGACGTTAACCGGCTCGTCATCGACAACGAGGATTTTCATTTTACCGAAGTGCGCGCAGCCGGAGGACAAATCGCTCAACAACCCCGCTTCGGTCGATTCAGTCGTCATAAACGTTTTAGAGTTTTAGGCCGCGACGCACTCTGCCACTGGGTGCGATTTGGTTTCGTCAATCGCCTTGAAAAACTCTCCGATATCGATCGGCTTGGTCAGGTAAGCGCGTGCTCCTACGGCGAGGAGGCGGTCGATCTGCCGTTTCGTGGCGTCGGCGCTGATCACCACTACAGGGGTGTGGCAAGTCGCCGGATTCCTTTTCAGTTGCTCGAGCACTTTCCATCCGGGCAAATCCGGCAGGTGGAGATCAAGAAGGATGAGATCAGGGTCATGCTTTAGCGCCAATTCGAATCCCAGCCGGCCTTGCATCGCCGTGATCAGTTCGATCTCGGGTTGGTCAGCAAGGATCTGCTCGATCAGCGTCAGATTCGAGAGATTGTCTTCGATGTAGAGAATCTTCCGCTTGTCCCGCAACGGATCAGCCGCGTGCGTTCGCGTTGCGCGACCGTGCGGGGAAACGCTCGCCAGCGGCGCCTCGGCAGCCGCAAGTTCGATCCAAAACGTGCTGCCATTCCCGACCGTGCTGCTGACACCAACAGAGCCATGCATCGCGTGCATCAGGCGCTGGCACAATGCAAGTCCGAGACCCGTGCCCTCTACATTGGATTCCTCGGCACCCAGCCGCTCGAAAGGCGTGAAGAGCCGCGACAACTTATCAGCGGCTATGCCGCGGCCAGTGTCTCTAACGTTGAGCCGGACGACGCCCTCGGGGGAGACCCGGTGTGAAACCATGACCCTGCCGCCTTTGGGCGTATACTTGACGGCGTTGGATAGCAGGTTCAGCAGGACCTGTTTCAAACGCTGTCGATCGGCGCGAACGAAGTACGCTTCGTCGAGTTCGGGCGATGTGGACAGGTCGATGTCCTGCTCGGCGGCTAGCGGGCGCACCAAATCGATCGATTCCGCAACGGCATCTGCGAGACGCACCGGCTCGACTGACATTTGCAGGTTTCCGGCTTCGATTCGGCTGATGTCGAGAACTTCGTTGATCAGGTTCAGCAGGTGGCGCCCGGCGCTCAAGATATAGCCGACGCGGCTCCGCTGTGCGTCGGTGGCACTTTGTCTCTCGATGAGCTGGCCGAAACCGAGGATTGCGTTCAGCGGCGTTCGAAGCTCATGGCTCATCCGCGACAGGAATTCGCTTTTGGCGGTATTCGCACGGTCTGCTTCTTCTTTCGCCTCGCGCAACGCTTTCTCAATGCGCGCGCGCTCTGTCACATCATGCGCCACGCAGAACATCGTGCTCTCCATTTCCGACCACGAGACCGCCCAGAGCACGTCAACAACGCTGCCATCTTTGCGGAGACAACGATTGACAAAATCGGTGACTTTGCGATTTGCGAACAACTCTGCGGCTACCGCATTCGTATTCTTGCGGTCGTCCGGGTGAACGAGGTCCATGTACGCGCGGCCGACGAGTTCCGATGGCGGATAGCCCCAAAGTGAATCGGAAGCCGCGTTCACGGTGACAAACCGGCCGGCCTTGTCGATGGTGCAAATGACGTCCTGCGAATTGTCCATGATCAGGTGGTTGGCGCGCAGAGCCGCCTCCAGATGACGCTTGCTCTCCTGCAGCTCAGCTTCCTGCTCTCGCCGCTCGCTGATGTCCTCGATCATGATGAGAAAATGCTGGGGCGTGCCGTGCTCATCGCGAATCAAAGAGGCCGTACGGCGAATCCAGATCAATGTCTTGTTCTTGCGGACGTAACGCTTTTCGCTGGTCGTGTGGGGTGCTGTTCCGTCCAATAAAGCCGCGGCGAGATGCCTTCCCTCCTCGATGTCTTCGGGGAAAGTAATATCTTCGGTGGTGAGCCGGGTGAGCTCTTCTTCCGAATAGCCGAGCATGTCACAGAGCCGCGCGTTGGCAGCAAATATGCGCTCGTCCAGCGTGATCACGGCCATGCCCATGGGCGCTTCGTCGAAGGTTTGTCGGAAATTTCGCTCCCCCGGCTCCAGCGCGGCAGTTCGGTTCGCGATCGCCCGCATCTCCACGATACTGCGCCGGCAGGAAATGAGCAGAAAGATGTCCTCAAATACCACCCAGCCGGCATGCTCGACAAATCGCCACGGACTTGCCGTCAACACTCCATAGGTCGAATACGGCCAGTAAATTCCTCGGACCAGATGATCCACGGCTACGACGGCGGTCGCGGAAACCAGGACACGCCAATCGCGATAGAATGAGAGGACAACAAGCGAGCCAAAAATGTGAAAATGCGTTTCGATCCTGCCGCCGGTCAGGGCGATCAACAGCGTCGACATCAGCATCTGCGCCACGGCAATCGTGTGCCGGGTGACTGCGGCGCCGGGAAACAGGCGCGTCATCCAGATGGGGAACGCGCTGACCGCCCCGCCCACCACTAGCGCAGCCCAAACATGGATGTGAATCTGGCTGGATTGCCCACTCCACGTGGTGGGCGACACGAGGAGCGCGGTCGCAATCGCCGCAATCCACTGGAATAACATCAGCTTGGCAAACAGCCGGTCGGTATTTCGGAAGATCTCGTGCCGGTGCTGCTGAAAGAGCTCGTCGGCCCGCTCCGCCGAAGACTGATTAACGAGTGCGTTTGTCCTCATCTCACACGTTCACCTGGTGCCTGGCTGCTTCGTTGTGAGGGAGCAACCGAAGACCGGCGTGGCGGCGTGTCCCGGCTGCTGGTTGCTCACCAACGCCACAATGGCGCTCGCACCCGCATTCGCCCCCGCGTGCCCGCGCGATTGCGTGATGCCACCGCTGAAAAGCAAACTCCCGTCGGCGGCAAACAACAGCGTGTGGCCGGAAGTTTCTGCGCCGAAACGATGCGCTTCGACCCCTCCCACATCAGGCAACACGGTCACGCCGGGAATGTTCTCGGCGCTACGCCGAACGTCGGAATCTTCCCACGCGGCCTCGCGGGTTTCCGGAGTAACGAACAGCACGTAAGCCCTTAGCTGGCCCTCGAGTCGCGCCATGATCTGCGCTAATTCGCCGAGACTTGCGCGTGTGCACGGGCAGCGCGGATGCGCTGTCATCACGAGTGCCGGCCGGCCGTCGCCCGCCTGCAGGTATGAAGGCGGCAGTTTCGTGGGCGACACTCCCTTCGCACCAGGCGTGTGTTCGTGATTGAGAAGACTGCGGAAGCCAAAGCCTGCGGCCGCAGCAGATACCGCTGCGAACGCAAGACTTGCCACGAGACCTTTGAATAGTGGTTGCAAGGATCAGTTCCGGTGGGAACGGAGTAAGCACAGCTAATGCCATTTCGGGGAATAACAGCGGATTAGCCGACGGCTTCGATCTCGACCTGCAGGTCAGCCTCCTCGACGAGCACGAGGTCACAAGGGCGGTCACGAGTGGTGAAACACATCGCTGGGCACCTCGATCTCGACGTGGCGCGTCAGCCTGAGGAGCTCGAGCAGGACGTCGCGCCCGAGAAGGTGCTGGACGCCCTCGCCGAAAATCAGCGCCGCGTCACGGGCATACGTAAGCGCGCGGCGCGAATCGGTTAGTTCTCGTGGCGACTGGCTTACTGGTGCCGTACCGTCGGCAGCTCGAGCGGCGAGCCGGTAGATGGGGCATTGAGAAGGCGGATGTGGACGAAATTTTCTCCGAGCTCGAGCACGCTTAGCGATGCAGGATCGATCTCGATGCGATGGAACAGGTCCAGGTGCACGCCTAGAAAATGCGCGAAGGCTGTCCGGATCACGTCGCCGTGTGTCACGATCACGATAACCTGGTGGTGCCGCCGCAACTCGGTGAGCTTTCGCACGACCCTCGCCTGGACTTCCAGCATCAGCTCGCCTTGAGGGGCGGTCGTGCTGCTGCGAAACGAATTGTACTGCCCCCACAACTGCTCGGCCGCGAGAGCGGTGAATGTGCGGTCCGTCCACTCGCCCAAGCCAATCTCGGTAAACTCGTCCGCGACCTGCAGCGGGAGATTGCGCGCACGACAGAGCGGCTCCGCAGTTTCGCGCACCCGCTCCAGCGGCCCGCTGTAGATCGCGTCGATGCTTAGCCGCGAAAGCTTTTCCACCAGGTGTTCGGCCTGGCCGCGTCCGAGCTCGTTTAAGTGCACGCCGGGCCTGCTGCCTGCAATTGCGCGGCCCAGGTAATCGTGTGCGCCGTGCCGGATGAACAGGAAGTTTGCCATCCGGTAACGTGACCGCTGCTCGAACTAGACGCCGCCCGCAGAGACCGGCGCGGCTGCCTTCTGCGTGACGTAGCGCTGTGTCATGCGGACGCAGAACTCCGCGTACTCTTCAGGGACGAGCGGCGGGCTGGTGTGATGTTGTGCGATCCCGCGATGCTCCGGCGTAAAACAGTAGGTCAGCGTCACGTCGAACTCTTCCAGCGTCTGCATTTGGCGGTCGAACCACGCGTCCGCATTGGGCCTGAAACTGTCCGCCCAGCTGAGCCCGGTACGCAGATGCTTCACGCCAAGCTCGCGCAGCCATTTCACCGCCGCGTCGAGCCGATGATCTTCAAAGTGAAACCACTGGCAGATGCCCAGCTCAGGCGTGAACTCGCTGAAGTGCTGAAGCGCCCGCTTCGGCGTGCCGTCTTCGCGCAGCAGACCCATGTGAAAGTGGCGATAGTACGAGGAGCCCTCCGCCTCGCGGTGGCGCGTTGTCGCCGGCCACGCTGCCGGGAGATCGTAGAGCGAGTACCAATGGATTCGCGGCGCGCGACCGATCAGCAATTCCGCGGTGCGGCGTAATCCAAACTCCTGCACCTCCTCGGCCCCAAACGTGGAGATGCCGACCTCCGACACCCACACGGGCAGGTCGGTTACCGCCTGAATCTCGCGGAGGCGCGCCGGCCATTCGTCGAGCAGCCAGTTGTTCCAATCGAGCGGGAAGCCATGCACCGCGATGGCATCAAGCGTTTCGAGGACGCCGTATTCTTCGATCCGTTTCACCCAGCCCGGGTCGATCGGCGACATGCCGCCGAGCACGCGCAGAACTGAGCTATTTTCCGCGCCGACGGCGCGTGCCGCCAGCTTCACCATCTCGGCGAACTGCTGCCATTCAGGATCGAGCTGCAGGTCCCAGTGCGACTTGTTGTTCGGCTCGTTCCAGAACATGACCGCCTCGACCATCCCCGTGCTCCTCTCGTTAGGCGGTCTGCAGCGACTGCTTCGCCTGCCGGGTGGCTCGCGCGATGTCGGTATCCCCCTCATCGTCCTTCACTCGGCAGACGAACACTTCCTCTTCCGGATGCGCGATAATCTGGAAGCCGGCGCTCCGCAGCATCGCCTCAGTGCAGGCGCGGTTCGGGATCCACCAGTTCGTAGGATCGCCGGCGTACTTGTGCTCGATGAAATACATCGTCGGGAAATCCGGCCGCCCGAACATCTCCGTCTGCCAGAAGGTGTAATCTGGCTGCACCTCCATCGTCTCGGTGCTGCCGCGCTGCATCGTTTGGAAAAGCATCAGGTCCTTCGCGACATGCTCGCGGATCAAATCGAGCGCGAGCAGTGGGTGCCGCAGGTGGTAGAGCACGCCCATGAAGATCACGAGGTCGAACTTCTCGCCTAACGAGCCCACGTCGTAGACCGACAGCTGGCGAAATTCGATGTTCACGGCACGCACTTCCGCCGCAAACCGAGCCTGCGCGAGGTAGCGCTCATCGAAGTCGACGCCGAGAACGCGCTCAGCGCCGCGGCGTTTCATCTCGAGCGAGTAGAAGCCGGCGTTGCAGCCGATATCAAGCACGCTCTTGCCCGTGAGGTCCTGCGGAATCGCATTCGCGAACGACGCGAATTTCACCGCGGGATAATCACCGAGGAAATGGTTCGGCGCCGTCTGCACGCCATTGAGGTTCAGATTCTGAAACCACGCGCCGAGCTCTTCACTGCGCTTCTGTGTCTCCGCCGCGCTCATCGGCATTGCTGTTTGCATGCTCACGCGATCGCCTCGACGCGCGACTCGTGCTCGCGCCGATCGCTCAGCAGCATGATCGCTTCGCGATACCCATGCAGCGTCCCGACGTCCACATACGACTCACCCGTCCGCACACCTGACGCGGTGCCGCCGCGGGCGATCCACTCATTCACGAGCGTGCCGAAATACTCATCGCGCGGATCGCGCGTCAGCCAGAGCTGATGCAGCTCGTGAAACACAGAGCCGGGCATCTTGAATGCGCCCCAGACCCAGTTCGACCGCGCATCAGTCTGCTTGACCTGGATCTCTTCCACGCGCCCGCTGTTATCCGTCACGACGGCGTCGAAGAACTGCGGCTGCTCAACAGGAAAGAGAAGGAACGAAAGCTCATCATCCGGCAATGCCGCGAGCCCGTTTTCCGGAAACCAGATGGTGTCGGGCAGTCCGATGGCCACCGGTTCGTTAGGCTGCACGACGGGCGCGGCATGGAAAATTGCGTCGCATAAACCAGCTGGCTGCGGCTGCACGACGAAGATGAAGCTTGCGGAGTTCAGCTTTCCGCCGCCGTAGTACTCGAGGATGTCGGACTTTCCCGCCGAGATGACGAAGCAAATCTTCGTCGCGCCGGCGATCGTCAGGCGCTCAACGAGATACTCACTGACGGCGCGCGGCCGCTCGATGCTGCCGTCCAACCGTCCGCCCACCGGCAGCAGCTCTTTCGAGAAAGCCAGCGGCTGAATACGTGTGCCGGCGCCAGCGGCTGGAATGATGCCGAGCATCAGGCGGCCACCGCCTCCGCTTCGCGCGCGTTGACGAGAAGCTTTCCCAGCTGTTCCGCACGACGCGCCGACGAATGCTCCGCGAGCGCTCGTTCGCGGGCTGCATGTGCGATCCGCGACAACTCTTCGTCGCTTCTTTGTAGCGCCGCCATCGTTTCCTCCGGCGTCTGCGCGATCAGGATTTCCTCACCGGGCGTGAAGAATTCATCCAAACCCGCCCACCAGTCGCTGATCATCGGCGTGCCACACGCCGACGCCTCAAATACTCGGCCCGATGGGCACCAGCCCATCGTCTTCATCGTGTCTCGCGTCACATTGAGAGTAACGCGGGACGAGGAGAAAAAGGCCGGATGTTCCGAAGGCGGTAAGTGCCGCACGAAGAAGATGTTGCCGGACCACGGAAACTCCTGCGGGTATTGGGCGCCGCCAATCACGAAGCGCTGGTCCGGCATCCGCCGCGCGGGTTCGATGAACAGCTGTTCGAGAGCTGCCTGCCGATCGGCTGCGTACGTGCCGAGATATGAAAAATCGGAGCGGTAGTATTCGTTAGGCGCAACGCGGTGATACAGATCCGGATCGACGCTGCCGTAGAGCGGCGCCACCTTTCGGGCGCCCATCTCTTCCTGCAGCGCCCTCAGCGCTCCGCCCCCTGTGAAACTCAGAACAAGATCGTAGTCGCCGAGCCCGCGTGAATCGACATACGTCAGCGGCTGGCCAGCACGCAGGTTCGACAAAGTGACCGGCGTATCCATGTCGTAGAACACGCGTAACGCATCCGACGACCAGACAACCTCCGACGCGGCAATTCCATCCGGACAATACGATGTGACCATCGCCACGTCGCCGTCCGAAACCTCATGCCGCGCCGTCGCGACCGCGTCGTCCCAGTTGCGATAGAAAATCAACTTCCCGCCGGGAAGCTCATGCAGATCGCGATGATCCGCGTAGTACGGCACATCGCGCTCGAAGAAGACGATGTGATGACCGCGAGCGATTAGCTGACGAAAGAGCGCTCGCAGCAGCGTTGCGTGTCCATTGCCCCACGACGAACTGATCGTGAGGCCAAAGACAACAAGCTTCATCTTTTCGACTTTGCGCTGTTCTTCGCCGCCGTCTTCCGTTTGCCGGCGCCGTTGCCATTCCGCTTCAGCGGGCCGGGCAAAACCAACGACTCATCACCTTTAATGAACTCCTCTGTCTTCGTGCGCGCTTCGTCGTCGGTGAACTGGACCGGCGGCGACTTCATGAAGTAGCTGGACGGCGCGACGAGCGAACCGGACATCCCGCGATCGAGCGCGAGCTTCGCGCAGCGGATCGCATCGATCACCACGCCCGCGGAGTTCGGTGAATCCCAGACCTCGAGCTTCATTTCGCAATTCAGCGGCACGTTGCCGAACGTGGTGCCTTCCATGCGGATGTAGCACCACTTCCGGTCGCTCAGCCATGGCACGTAATCGCTCGGGCCGACGTGCACATCTTTTGCGGGCAATGCATGACCAAGCTGGCTGGTGACGGCTTGCGTCTTCGAGATCTTCTTCGACTCGAGCCGCTCACGCTCCAGCATGTTCAGGAAGTCGGTGTTACCGCCGAAGTTCAGCTGGTAGGTGCGATCGAGCCGCACGCCGCGCTCTCGGAACAGGTTCGTCAACACGCGATGCGAGATCGTCGCGCCGACCTGCGACTTGATGTCGTCACCAATGATCGGGAGCTTCCGCTCCTCAAACCGCCGCTGCCAGTAAGGCTGCGAGGCGATGAACACCGGCACGCAATTGATGAATGCGCAGCCGGCATCCAGGATCTGCTCGACGTACCACTTTGTCGCCATCTCGGATCCGACCGGCAGATACGACACGACCACATCCGTCTTCGTGCGCTTCAGAATACCGACGATGTCGTCGGTGGAAGCGGGCGATTTCTTGATCACCTTCTTGAGGTACTTGCCGAGACCGTCGTGCGTCATCCCGCGGTGCACCTTGACGCCGAGATTCGGGACGTCGGCGAACTTGATGGTGTTGTTAGGCTCGGCGAAGACCGCCTCGCTCAGATCACGTCCGACCTTCGTCGCCGCGATGTCGAACGCTGCCGTGAACTCGATGTCGCGAATGTGATAGCCGCCGAGATCAACGTGCATGAGACCCGGCACGAAATCGTCCTCGCTCGCATTGCGATAAAACTCGATTCCCTGCACGAGCGACGATGCGCAGTTGCCTACCCCGATAATTCCGACGCGGATTTTGTCCTTCATTCTGTCACTCCTTTGTCACACAAACGCTGCGATTTTCCGCCACTCGATCACGGCACTCCTCGATATACGCGACAAGCTCGCCGACCCGATGTGCGGCAGTATGCTCCCCGAGCACTCGCTCGCGGGCACGGCGGCCGATTTCGCGGGCATCACTCTCCGGCATTTCGCGCAGAATCTCCACCACATCTTGGCTCGTGCTGGCAATGAGAATCTCGCGGGCTGGCTCGAAAAGCTCGCTTAATCCAGCCCAGTCGTCGGAGATAATCGGCGTCCCGCACGCCGCCGCTTCGAAAAGGCGTACACTCGGCGAATACCCGGCGCGGATCATGTCGGCGCGCGTCACGTTCAACGTGAAGCGTTGCGCGTTGTAAAACTTGCGATGCTTCTTTGGTTCCAAATGCGTGATTCGCTCGACGTTCTTCGGCCACTTGATTGAATCCGGATACATTGGGCCGGCGACGACGAAGCGTTCAGCCGCCGCCTGCTTGGCGGGTTTGAGCAGCAAACGCTCGAGCGTCGGCTGACGATCATCGCTGTAGGTGCCGAGATAGCCGAGCGCCCACTTTTGCGGAACGCGTTGCGGGAGATACATCTCAGGATCGACCGAGCAGTAGAGGGCGCGCGCCATCGGTGATCCGTAGTCGCGCTCGATCGTGCGGAGCGTCGGCCCGCCGGTAAACGAAAGGTAGAGCGAGAACTTCGCCACCAGCTCGCGCGACAGATATTCGCAATCGCCACGCTGCACTGCGCTGAGTGTCACGGGAGTGTCGATGTCGTAGAATGTGGTCACGCCGCGCGCGCGCTCCGTCACCCATTTTCCGACGGTGATTCCGTCCGGCACATACGAGCCGACGATCACGCAATCCGCATCGCGCACATCGGCGCCGAAACGGCGCTTCAGCTCGGCGACACTCTTATATAGCTGCGTCTCGCCATACGGCGGGTTCGGCAGGTCGCGATTGCCGGCATACCACGGTTGATCGCGCTCGAGAAACAGAACGTCGTGACCTGACCCCGTGAGCTCGCGCACCAGCCCGCGAAAAGTCGTCGCGTGTCCGTTCCCCCACGACGACGTGATCGAGAGACCGAGAATGACGATCCTCATGCGGGTACGGACGCCGCGCTGCGGCGTCCGAGGCGGGTGGTTTGCTCGAGAGTTGTTGAAAGACGTCCGGCAGGCCACGCGGGCAGGACGCCGCAGCGCGCCGTCCCTACCGGAAGAGCTGCATCGATTTTCATGCTGCGGTCGCCCCTGCGAGAACTTCTTCCACCTGTTTGGCGCGATGCGCGTACGTGTGTTCCGCGAGCACGCGACGATAAGCCGCATCGCCGATCTGACGCGCACGTTCAGCGGTGAGACTTTCCACGTGCTGCGCGACTTCATCGCCGTTGTGCGCGACGAGCACTTCTGCTTCGGGTTCGAAGAATTGCTCGACGCCTTCCCACGCGTCAGTGATCAAACACGCCGCCGCGCCGGCTGCCTCGAACACGCGAGTGGGCGGCGAGAATCCGTAACGCGCCACGCTCTCGCGGCAGATGTTGAGGACCGAGCGGCACGTGCAGTTGAGCGCGTTGTGATCGGCGGTGTACACGTGACCGAGATACTTCACGTTTGGCGTCATCGGCTTGTCGGTCCAGCCGTTGCCGCCGAAAAGGAATCGCTTATTAGGCAACTTCGCCGCGGGCTCGAGGAAGAATTGCTCAACGCGTCGTTCACGGTCAGGCAGGCGGTTCGCAAGCAGACCCAGATCGGCTTCAAACTTCGGGTTCGGCGACACTGGATGGTGCGTCTCCGGATCGAGCGCGTTGTAAATCGGGACGCAGAGCTTCGCACCGTGTGATTCGTAGGCGCGGACGACGGGGAACCCGCCGCCGTACGTCAGGATGAAGTCGTATTGCGGGATGCACTTGTGGAACGCATCACTCCGATCGCTTTCGATCCGATCGAGCGTCGCCGGCGCATCGACATCCCAGAAAATCACGAGATTGCTCGGCGTCTTCAGCGTGAGCACAGCCGATTCGAGCAGCTCATCGAAAATGCCGACGCCGCTCGCTTTTACGATCATGTCCGCACCACGCGCGGCTTCGATCTGCTGCCAGGCCGCTTCTTCG
Organism: Chthoniobacterales bacterium; assembly: GCA_035459405.1. Taxonomy (GTDB): domain Bacteria; phylum Verrucomicrobiota; class Verrucomicrobiia; order Chthoniobacterales; family UBA10450; genus JACCTI01. The sequence continues at coordinate 3,157 of DATHXZ010000158.1, read as the reverse complement.
GTGCCGTCGTAGACGACAACATCGCACCAGCTCGGCGGCTCCATGTCGCGATGCTGCGGGCGATCGTATGCGACCGGTTCGTAGAACGTGATGCGATGCCCGTTGGCGTGCAGCGCCTTGATGATGCCGCGATAGTAAGTGGCGGCACCGTTCCAGTAGGCAGAGAGCAGGCTGGAAGCGAAAAAGGCGATGTTCATGAGATAGCGCGCGGAGGCACCGTCTGGGGAGCGCACGCGCCCCGTGTGCTGGTTTCGGCGACTCGCCGAAGCAGGCTTTGCGGTTTCCCGGCGTGGGGTGCCACGGACAAAAGTTCGTGCTGGCGAGGCCCGTGCGCTCCCCAGAGAAGTTTCGCGGCAATCACCTGTTTACTTCTTCGTAGATGCCGAGCAGTTCGTCCACGCGATGTGCGCAGGTGTGTCGCTGCTGGATTGTGCGGAGTCCGTGCTCCGCGAGCTCGCGCGCCATCTGCTTGTCGTCAAGCAAAGCGCGCATCTGCTTCTTCATTTCGTCCCCGCTGCGCGCCACGAGGAAATCTTTGCCGGGCGTGAAGAGGTGCTCTGCATCCTCCCACGGTGCGCTGATTAGCGGAATACCGCAGGCCAGCGCTTCGAAGGGGCGAATGGTTGGAATCCCGCGCAGCGCTTCGAGGTATGGCCGCCGCGGCACGTGCACGGTCAGCTTATAGCGCGCGAAAATTTCCGGCGCACGGTAGTTCGGGAGCCAGCCGCCATACTGAATGCCACTGCGCTGCAGACGCTCGCGAGCATCGTCCGGATAGCGGACGCCGAAGATCTTCGCCTTCAGGCCAAGCACCGCGATCGGCTCAACGAGAAATTCGTCCAGCTCGGCCGAACGCTCATCGTCGCCCCAGTTGCCGATCCATACCACGTCGCCCTCCCGTTCTGCGCCATCGATCGGGTGAAACACGCGCGTGTCCGCCGCCTCGTGCCAGGTAAACGCGCGGCGCGTCCAATCGCGTTGCACATAGAGATCGCGGAGCACTTCGCCGTAGGCGAGCACGCCGTCGTAACCAGACAAGTCATAGCCCTGCATCTGCGACGGCGACGTGATCGCGCGGTGGTGCGTGTCGTGGAAGAAGAGGCGGTAGTTGCGCGCGCGGCTGCGGTGTTCACCTACTCCGCGGACAAGCTCGTGCTCGTTCCATTCGTGGACGATGACCATCTCCGCGCCTGCGAGCACTTCATCCAGGTCCAGCTCGCCGAGCGTGTATTGCATCGAGCGCAGCTTCGGGTAACGCTCGTGGAACTCCGCGATCGGCGTTTCGCCATGCGCCTGCACGAGATTCTGGCGGCTCCACGAATCGGCCGGTTCGTAGATGGCGACATCGTGTCCGCGCTCGATCAACTCGGTCGCGATGCCGCGCAGAAAGTGCGCGTTGCCGTGATTCCAGTCCGACTCGAGCGAGTGGTAAAACAGAACGATCTTCACGTGGCCATCTCCACAGCCCGCGGCGTGACGCAGTCGCGGTAGGCGGCTCGATAACTATCCGCCATTCGCCGCGGCGAAAAGTCCATTGCACGCGTGCGCGCACGCGCGGCCAGGCTCTCGCGTTCGGACTCATCATCGATCAGAGCATTCAAGGCTGCGGCCAACCCACGGTGGTCATTCGGATCGACGAACTTGGCAGCGTCACCCCAGACTTCTCGGAGTGTAGGAACGTCGCCGAGGACGAGGGCGCACCCGGACAGTGCCGCCTCGAGTGCAGAAAGACCGAATGGTTCGTAGCGCGCGGGCAACGCGTAGATCGCGCTCGTCGCGAGATGCTCCACGAGCTGATCCGCCGGCAATTTGCCCAACCCGCGCACGTTCGTGAATTGGAGCTCGCTGCCATTCGGATGCAAGGCATCACCCGCCACCTCGATCGGCCACCGAACGTCTGGAGCCGCCGCTTCTAATGCAGCGAGATTCTTTGCGTCGTCCCACAGCCGGCCGGCGGAGAAAATGACATTTCGCTTCTCTGCGGGCGAAAACAGCTGTGGATCCCGCGCGTTCGAAATGACCCGTCCCTCACCACGCCATCCGTAGTTGTGGCCCAGCGAATTCAACATCACGGCGGTCGGCGCCGCGACAGCGTCTGCGGCGATCAACCCTTCCCGCACGCGTCTGCGGTATTCGTCGTAGCCGTGCGGCGCATCGCACTTCTTCACCGCCGCGCACCACGAGAGCACACACGAGTGCGCGACTACGAGCACGGGCGCTGCCCAACGCAGGCTCGCATGTACATAGCCGTTCAGATGGACGACGTCCGGATTGAAGTCTTGCGCGATGTGCAGCAGCCAATCGCCCGCGCGGTCGACCTCCTCCCACGGATCGTCCATCCACTCGAGCGCGTAATCGCTTGAGAACAGCTGCACATTTGCCAGCCGAGAAGCTTTAGCCTGCTGCTCGGTGCTGATTGGCGTACCCATGGTGGCGAGCGCGAACTCAATGTCCGGCAGCGCGCGGATGAGCTCGATGGCATACGTCCAGACACCGCCAACCGTATCCGCGGTCATCAGGATGCGCTGCGGCTCGCGTCCTTCGTTCATCACATGCGGATCAGCGCTTTCATGAAACCGTCGGGTCGTTCCGAGCTCATGTTCAACGCGTTGCCGAGCTGCTCGAGCGAGAACTCGTGTGTGTAAAGTGGACGCGGGTTGATCGTGCCGCTTTCGACCGCGCGGACTGCTTCGCGCATGCCCTCCAGGTAGATGGCCGGGTCGCGCTCGTGCGCGTTGATGACATCGAGGCCGCGCCAGTTCCAGAGCTGCATGTTCACCTGTCGCGGGCCGTCCTGGTGATAGCCAGCGACAACAAGACGACCGCGCTCGCGCGTGAGCTCAGCCGACAGGTCGAGCGGCCATTGTCTGCCCACGGCTTCGATCACAACATCGCAGAACTTGCCACCTGTAAGCTGTCTCACCTCTTCGATGATCCTGTTGTGATCATCCATCGTGATCATGTGGGCTGCACCGCCTTCGCGCGCGAACTGGAGCGCGAACTCGCGGCGCGTGATCGCGATCACGCGCGCACCGGCAGCAGTGGCGAGTTGCGTCAGAAGCGCGCCGAGAAAGCCGATCCCAACGATCGCGACCGTGGCGCGACCGTCTCGGTTGCGCGTTTCAGAATCTCGCAAACGAGACGCTTGCGCTACGCC
>DATHXZ010000157.1:0-1741 GCA_035459405.1 Chthoniobacterales bacterium | reverse complement strand
CGCGGCTTCACCGGCCGGCTGATGGCGAACGTTCGCGACAAGGAGGGTCTCACGTATGGCATCGGCGCGGGCCTTGACAACGACTCGTTAGTCGATGGGGAGTGGCGGATCACCGCGAACTTCGCGCCGCAGCTGCTCGACAAGGGCATGAACTCCACCAAGCGAGAGCTCGACGGTTGGTACAAGGACGGCGTCACCGCGCAGGAACTCGAGCGCGTGAAGAGCGAGCTCGTCGGCACGTTTAAGGTCGGCATGGCGACGACGGATGGATTGTCGACCGCGCTGCTCGAATCCGTGCACCGCGGCTACGACGTAAACTGGCTCGACGAGTATCCCAAGCGAGTCGCAGCGCTCACCCTTCCGGAAGTGAACGCCGCGATCAAGAAGCACCTGGCGCCCGACAAGATGACGGTAATCAAGGCGGGGAGCGTGCCGGTTCCTCTGAATCGCGGCTGAGTCTGCGCTGCTGCAAAGATCGGAGTGTGGCGTTCGTCGAGGCGTTCGCCGAACAGCACGAATCGCGACTTGGCTGGAACAGCGTGTCCGCAGTGTTGTGCAGTGGCGAGAGATGCGCCTAGTCTGCTGCATGACGAGTCTCCTGCGCGGCCGCCTCATGCGCTTCTTCCTGGGCGCCACTGTGCTGGGGGCACTGCTGACCTCTTGCGCGTCGAACCGCCAGGTTCGGCAATTCGATACCCCGCCGCAGTTTCTCGATCTGCAGGAATCCCCGTCGCGCGGAACGCTTCACTATCCCGAGGGTACTTACGCCTTCGAGTCAGAGGATGAGACCGGCTACTACTACCGTGCTCCGCGCCGCGTGCGGCAACATTCGTTCGGCGGCTCGTATCCGCACGAGGGCGGCATCTTTGTTCTCAAGCGCGACCCGCAGCGCATCCGCGGCTACATCGTGCTCTACGGTGAGCGGCGGAAGATGGGCAACTTATCCGGCACGCGCCACAGCTTCCGATAGGCGGCAGCGGATCAGCGAAGACGCCCGAATTTCTTGAGCGCGTCGCGAACGCGATCGTGCGGAAGTGCGATGACTTTGCGGTCGTTGGCGCCCGTCATCGTCTGATTGGCGACAATCGAATTGATGATCGCTTCCTCCACCGCCTGAACAGTTGCGTTGAAGATGCCGTCGAGGCGGTCGTTCGGGATCGTCTGCACGGAATGCGTTGGTTTTTCGGGCGTGGCGACACCTGGATTCGCCGTGGAGAACGCGATGAACAAATCGCCGGAGCCGTTTCCAGAGATGCCGCCGGTGCGAGCAAGGCCGTGGCTCGCGCGCCGCGCCAATCGTTTCAATTGATGCGGCAGAAGCGGTGCGTCCGTCGCGATAGCGACGATGATCGATCCGCTCTCGTTCGGACGAAAGGCGCCTTCCGGAATTTCTTTGCCGACAGGAACGCCGGCGATCATGAGCTGCGGCCGGAGCCCGAAGTTGCTCTGCACGATCGCGCCGACTGTGTAGCTCTGCCGCGCGCCGTCCCCCTCACCTTTCGGGCTGACCACGCGCGATGCAGTTCCCATTCCGCCTTTGAACTCGAAGCATACCATCCCCGTTCCGCCCCCGATGCTACCTTCCGCGACCGGTCCGCCCTTCGCGCTCTCGAGCGCCTGCACTGCGTGTTCCGGTTTCACGTGGAAACCGTTGATGTCGTTTAAAATTCCGTCCCACGTCTCGGCCACGACGGGCAAACTCCACGAGAACCCAGTGGCATCAGGGCCGCCTTTGCTGACA
>DATHXZ010000156.1:0-2024 GCA_035459405.1 Chthoniobacterales bacterium | reverse complement strand
TCGGCCTGGGCCACGACCTGGTTGTTGATATCTGTAGAAGTGCCGAACCATTTTGTAATGCGACCCTCGTGATCCCGGAGCGGCAGGGCGCGCGCGAGCATCCACCGGTAATTACCGTCGGCGCGCCGCAGGCGGTATTCGGCTTCGTAAACCTGGCCTTCTGCGACCGACGCCTGCCAGCGCTGAACCGCTTGCCCCTGCTCTGTGGGATCGAACACCGCTTTCCATCCCTCGCCGACGCTCTGCTCAAGGGAGAGGCCGGTGTAATCGACCCAGCGTTGGTTAAAGTAAGTGTGCGTGCCATCGGCCTGCGCCGTCCAGACCAGCTGCGGCATCGATTCAGCCAGGGTGCGAAACTCTTCCTCGCGAATGCGTAGCGCTGCCTCGCTACTCCGCAAAGAAGCCAGCGCTTTGTCCCTGCGCTGCAGTGCACCCACCAGCAGGAAAGAGAATGTCCCGATCAGGCCGGAGAGGACAGTTGCTCGTTGAAAATACGTGCGCCTGCGCTGCAGCACTTCCGCCAGCGCGTCCTCCTCCGAAACGCCCACCACGGCGACGAACGGAAACTTCTCCAGTCTCCGGTAGCTGATAAAGCGTCGCACGCCATCGATGCTGCTGGTGGTGACGAAGTCTCCGGCGGCGGCCGCTTCCTCTGGGCGGATCGCGGGATGCTTCAGGTCTTCGTCGCCCGAAGAATGAGTCTGTCCGGTCTTCCTCGCCCGTAGGATCCCATCCAGCCCAATTAACGACATCACGTCGTCGGCGCGATGAGGAACCGTGTCGTAAAACTCGGTCAGACGTGTGCTCTCAACTTGCAAGAGCACGATGCCAGCGAACGTGCCATCCGCCTTGTTCAACCGGCGGCTGATCGGGATCATCGCCGGTCCGGTCGGCGTCGCGTTCTCCGGCACACCGATGTGAATGCCTGGCGCATTCTGACTCGCGTGAAAGGCAAGCTCAGCCAGCGCGCCGGCCCTGGCGCGTTCGCTACCCTCAGGCGAATCACTGCTCGCGACGAGCTCACCGTTGGGGTCGATCACGCTCGCCACGGCGACGACATCGGAGTCAAACGCCTGCTCATTCGCGAGCCACGCCAAGTCGATCTGTTGTCCGCCTCGTGAGACTTCACGTTCTATGGCCTGCGCGACGGCATCCGCGATTCCGATGGTGCGGGTAACGTACTGCTGGAAAGCGATAACGAGATTCGAGTTGTCGCGAATGGTGCTGGCGATCGCCTTCTCCCGTTCCGTACGGGTAGCTCGCATCACGAGGACGGTGTTGATCCCGATGATACTGATGGTCAGGAGCACGATGGTGACGCGGACGTTCAGGCCATTACGCAGGCGCCGGACGACCGTGCGGCTTCTGGAGAAGGCTCCCGCACCGCGTTCCTGCGGCTGCGCAGGCACGTCACTGGAGACGTTCATGATTCAAATCCACCGCCCTGCAGCACGCGAGCGATCGTCCGCAGAAGCGTGACCTTCGTGTACGGCTTTGTGAGCGCGGCTGCGATGCCGATGCCGACCAGTTCTGCCGCGCCGCAATCCTCCTCGCGCCCCGTCGAAAGGATTACCTTCGCATGTGGATTCATCTTCCGGATGATCCGCGCTAGGACGAGGCCGTTCATAACCGGCATGAGGAAGTCGATCACGACAAGCGCGATCTCGCCCTGCGCTTGCGCGTAAGCCGCGAGCGCAGCCGGACCATCATCGGCCACCAGGACCTTGTAGCCGCTCTTTGTGAGCAGCACCTGAGCGATGTCGCGGATCGCCGTCTCGTCGTCGACGATGAGAATGGTCTCGCCGTGACCGGTAGGAATCTCCGGCCCGCCGTCCGCTGCTTGGACAAGCGCGCCTGCGTCGGACGCTGCCGGGAGAAGCACTTGAAAGGTAGTGCCGGCCGCACTGCTTTTTGCACTGACCGCGCCACCGGGGCTTTTCACAATCCCGAGCACAGTCGAGAGTCCGAGCCCAGTTCCTTTCCCAAGCTCCTTGGTCGTGAAGAACGGATCAAACATCTTCTCC
>DATHXZ010000155.1:0-3992 GCA_035459405.1 Chthoniobacterales bacterium | reverse complement strand
CCGTTGCCACCGTGCGAGACGCGTGCGCTGCGCCTTTCGTCGAACTCGGCGCGAGCTAAATGCGCGCGCAACGTATCGGCAGCCGCACGGGAATCCAACGCACCCACTTTGACTCTGCCGCAGCGGCTGGTATGGCTGCCTGCATGTTCCCGCGCTTCCTCCTCGCTCTTCTCGTCACCATCACCTTCTCCGTTGCCGCGTCGGCGGCGGAACCGCGGTTGCTCAGGCCGCAGGATCTGTGGGCGATCAAACGCGTTGGCACGCCGGCGTTGTCGCCGGATGGGCGGCACGCTGTGTTCCCCGTGCAGGAGTGGTCGATCGAGAAAAACAAAAGCACCAGCAATCTGTGGACGGTCGCAGTGGCGGGTGGCGAAGTGCGGCGGCTCACCACCGCGGAAACGAGCGAAGACGCTCCGCGCTGGAGCCCCGACAGCACTCGCATCGCGTTCACTTCGAAGCGGGGCGAGGATGAGAACGCCTCGCTCTATGTGATTCCGTTCGGCGGCGGCGAGGCGGAGAGAATCCTCGAGATGCCGAGCTCGGTCATCGCGCCGAAGTGGATGCCGGACGGCAAGAGCATCGTCTTCGCCACGGCTGCCATTCCCGAGCTGATCGGCAAGTGGGAGAAGGCGGATCGCGACGCGATGAAGAAGGAGTTCAAGCGCCGCAAGGACTCGAAGATGACGGCGAAGGTGACCGAGAACCGGCAGTACCGGTATTTCGACAAGTATCTGACCGACAATCTCGTGCATCGTCTGCTGCGCGTGGATCTCGAGACGAAGGCGCTCACCGATCTGACGCCCACTGTCGATCGGCTCTTCCTGCCCAGCGTCGAAGTGCACTTCGACGTTTCACCGGATGGCAAAACGATTGCGCTGCAGTTCAACTCCACGCCCGCGCCGTTCCGCGATTTCCCGAATGCCGACATCTACCTCATCCCGACGGATGGCTCGGGCATGCTGAAAAACGTGACGCCGGAGAACAAGGGGACCGACGGCTCTCCCATCTTCGCGCCGGACGGCCGCTCGCTGTTCTTTACGCGCCAGGAGACGCCGTATTACTCGGGCGAATTCGAGAAGCTCTGGCGACACGATCTCGCTGCCGGGCGCAACGTGCCGGTGACCGATGCGCTCGACTACGCGATCGGCGACGTGCGGGTGGCGCCGGATAGCCGCACGCTCTGGGTGACCGCGGAAGAAAAGGGCGTCGTGCCGATCTTCCGGCTCAATGCGGACGGCACCGGCTGGAAGCAGGTGCACGCGGAGGGAACCTCCACCGGGATCGACGTGCGCGCGGACACGATTGTGTTTCAGAACGACAACACGAACCGGCCTAACGAGCTCTTCGCGCTCGATGGGAAGACCGGTCGCGCGCGCCAGCTGACGCACTTCAACGATGAATTCATGAAGGGCTTCACGCTCGGAAAGGTGGAGCCGTATTGGTTCAAAGGCGCGAACAACGCTGACGTGCATGGCTGGCTCGTGTTGCCGCCGAATTACGACGCGGGCAAAAAGTATCCGCTTGTGCAGCTGCTCCATGGCGGTCCGCACACCATGAACCGCGACAGCTGGAGCTACCGGTGGAACACACAGGTGTTCGCCGCCGCCGGCTGGATCGTGACCTGGGTGAATCGCCACGGTTCCATGGGCTTTGGCGAGAAATTTGGGCAGAGCATCCTGAATGAGTGGGGCGACAAGCCGCTCGAGGACGTCATGAAATCAACCGACATGCTGATGGAACGGTTCCCGAACATCGATGGCGATCGCCTGGCTGCCGCCGGCGCGAGCTACGGCGGTTACATGGCGACGTGGATCCTCGGGCACACGGATCGATTCAAGGCGATCGTGAATCACGCCGGCGTGAACAACAGCTACGCGCAGTTCGCCACCGACGTGCCCCACGGCTTCGCGATGGTGATGGGCGGCACCCCTTGGGGCGACGTGGAGGGGCTGCAGCGGAACAACCCGATGTTCTACGCGAAGAATTTCAAGACGCCGATGCTCGTCATCCACGGCGAACTCGACTACCGGGTGCCGTACAACAACGCGCTGGAACTCTACGGCGCGCTGCAGGCGCAGAACGTCCCCTCGCGTCTCGTCATTTTCCCAGACGAAAATCACTGGGTGCTAAAGCCACAGAACGCCATCCACTGGCATTGGGAAATGCAGAGCTGGCTCGCGCGGTTCATCGGCGGGACGCCGACGCTGGAGAAGCCGAAGTTCGACTCGAAGGACGAGGCCAAAGGCGACGAAGCCAAGGCCGCAACGAAGCCGGCTGACGCGGCGGAGTGATAGGCGCGAGCGCGCCTGCAGCGTAGCGTGCCGACCCGGAGTTCCGGCAGTGACGACGCGCCGCGTGTCCAGACGGGCGAGAACGTGCTCATTGGCGGCCTTATCGTGACTGGCAGCGGGAAGAAGAAGGTGATCATCCGGGCGGTCGGTCCTTCGCTCTCGCAAGTCTTCGCCGGGGCGCTTCAGGATACGGCGCTCGAGCTGTATCAGGGCGCAACGCTCCTGGCCACGAACGACAACTGGAAAGACACGCAGCGACAGGAGATCGAGGCCAGCGGCATTCCGCCGGCGGACGAACGGGAGAGCGCGATCGTCTACACGCTTGATCCGGGTTTCTACACGGCGGTGATGAGCGGCCGCGGCGGCGCGACCGGCATCGGCGTCATCGAAGTCTACGACCTGGATCAGGCCGCGGACTCGAAGCTCGCGAATATCGCGACGCGCGGTTTCGTTGAAGGGGGAGAGAACATGATGATCGGTGGATTGATCGTCGGCGGCAGCGGCACTGCGCAGGCTCGGGTTTTGGTGCGCGCGATCGGCCCTTCTCTTGCCGAGGCCGACGTGCGCGGCGCCTTGGAAAATCCAGTGATGGAACTGCGCGACGCAAACGGGGAACCCGTGCGCGAGAACGACGACTGGCAGGACTCGCAACGCGCGGCAATCGAGGCGACGACACTCGCGCCGAAGTATCACGCCGAGTCCGCCATCCTCGTCGATCTCTCCGCCGGCAGCTACACAGCGCTCGTGCGCGGCTATAACGAAGGCGTCGGTGTCGGTGTGGTCGAGGTATATAACTTGAGGTAGCCGGGACAGGTGCGGAGCTGCTGAGCGGCTCGGCTTCCGGCCAGCATCTTCAGCACGGCCGTAGACGCGGCTGCCTCGGGCATTTCTCTTCTACGCCCGCGTTTGCTCTGGGCGCCGCAGGTGGCCACCGCCGCGCTTGCGGAGTACAGCAAGCACCTCGGCGACGACACGAGTCAGCGCGCCACGACTGCCATGCTCGTGCGAGCTGCTCCGGCGCGGCACCAGCCACGCCAAGATCCGGCACACGCCGTCGTTGCGCTGGAAGAGGCGCCTCGTTGCCATGGGCACGCGATCGATCGTCTGAGCCGGTATTTGAATCGGCGATGCTGGCTCGGTACGCGTAATATCTCGCGTGGTCGCGCAATACCTCCGCCTCTTTCGCTGGCATGTGCTGCGCTACATCGCGCAGCACCGTCTACTCGCGGCGCTCAACGTGTTGAGCGTCGCGCTGGGCGTGGCGGTTTACCTCGCGATCCAGATCGCGAATCATAGCGCGAATCGCGCTTTTGTCGCCACCGTGGACGTGGTCGCAGGCAAAGCGGACCTCCAGATCACCGCGCCGGTGGGCGGATTGGCTGACGGTGTGTTTGCGGCTGTTGCGCAGCATGTTGGAATCAAAGCCGCAACGCCGCTGGTGCGCGGCTTGGTGACACTGCCGGATCTGCCGGGCGAATATCTGCAGATCCTCGGCATCGATGTTTTCACGAATGAGTCGTTTCGCACGTTCGAGCTGAGCGGATTTGGCGCCGGCCGCGGGTTCGATGTGCAGGGGTGGCTCGGTGATCGGCAGGCAATTGCAATCTCTGAGGAGTTCGCGCGCATCCACAAGCTCGCTCCCGGCGCCGCGCTGCGCGCCCAGGTGAACGGAGTCGAGCACATGCTGCGCGTCGCGTTCGT
>DATHXZ010000154.1:0-1698 GCA_035459405.1 Chthoniobacterales bacterium | reverse complement strand
CTTGCCGGCAATGACGACAAAATGCGTCACGCCGCTGCTGTAGCGTACGCGTACAATGACGGGATTTCCACGCGCGAGGTTCGAATCGATCAGGTGATACGAAGGCAAATCTTCGTAGACGTGACGGACGCGATCGGGCGCCCACCACGCGGCGCGTTCCCAGTAGAGCCACCCGCGCTCGGTGTATCCACCGACGGATGTGAGGAACCAGTTTAACTGCTGCGGATCGGTGTCGATGCCGTATGACTGAAACACCATCGCCGCCGCGGCAACGGCACAGCCAACGCTGCCAAGCGTGCCGTTTTCAGGCACTCCACCGATTGCATCAGCGCGCCACCTGTCGTCGCCCTGTCGGAGAGAGGGCACCGGGAGCTCGACGCGCCCGAAATAGTAGCGCCCGCCGCTCGGCGAAATTGGCCGTTTCCAACTCCAGTGGACGTACAGGCCAGTTGCGGTCGCGATGACGAGCAGGACGACAGCGAAGAAGAGTCGTTTCAGAGTGCCGAAGTGTAACCGCAGGCGTGGCGGTGTTTCAAACACCTTCAACCGCCGCAGATGTGACGAGCACTCGGATCCCGCTTCGACACAGCTCCTGCCGCGATCTGGTCGAGGAGAGCGCGCAACTGATCGAACGGAACCGGCTTCACGAGGTGCAGTGAAGCCGGCTTGTTTGGCGCGTTTCACATCCTCATCCATGCCGTAGCCGCTCAGACGCGATCGCGGGCAGTTGCGGCTCGGCGGCGTGAATTTGCTCGGGGGGCTGGAAGCCGTTTCGGTCCGGCAAACCGAGGTCGCTGATCACCGCGTCGAACGGGCCTGCTGTTTTCACCAGCTCGGGAGCTTCGGCACCGATGCCTGCGCCGTAGACCTCAGGGCCGGAACGTCGAATCGCGCGCGTGATCGCCAGGCCAAGCCCGAGACCGCCAAAGCTCCCCGTCGCGAGGCTGCCTTGGTCGAATGCGTGGAAGATCTTCGGCAGCGCCTCGGCCGCGATGCCGATGCCGGTGGCGGTGACCCGGACGATCAATTCGCCATGGAGAGTGGTGGTGATCACACGAATTTCGCCGCCCGACGGTGTGAATTTCACGCCGTTCTACGTTCACAATCTGCTCAGTGAGACCGAGGAAATCGTCCGCAGCGAAGGCACGAGCAAACGGGTCGCAATTATCTTCGAGAATGACGCGGAAGACTGTTGCGTGATGGGCGACTCAGCCCGGCTGCAGCAGGTGTTTTGCAACATCATCATCACGTCGCGCGCGTAGCCATCCAACGTTGAGTAGCGCTGCGAACCGTACGCCGACCAATCGGACTTTCCGGATCCGACATAGTCGAACAGGACGACGCGGTAATCGTCTTGGCACGCGGGGGTCACAAACCGCCACATGTTCTGGTCGCATTCAAAACCGTGGGCGAAGAGCATCGGCTGCGATCCCTTGCCCTGGATGACCACGTTCTTCCGCTCGGGTACGCTGCCGATCATCGAGGAGCTCACTACCTATCCACTGGTCACAAATTTCGCGATCGGTGACGCATCCCACTCATTGGCGGACGGAAGTGGTGCTGCGTTTGCGATTCAGTTTTGTGAGCAATGCCGACCACCCGTCCCGCTTTGGTGAACGGCGTGTGAGCCGCCGAAATTTCTTCAACTTGCCAGCTGCGCGGCTGCCGCGGCGACCGGCGCGCCGAACATGCTGACGT
>DATHXZ010000153.1:0-2686 GCA_035459405.1 Chthoniobacterales bacterium | reverse complement strand
TCGGCGATGACCGCTGCACAGCGGATCGGCAATGCCCTGGCGACGGCGCTCGTCCGGTGGGGTTGGGGACATCGATATGCCGACCTCGGTCCGCTGCGCCTGATTCGGACGGAAGCGCTCAGTCGGATTGCCATGCACGATCGCGGCTTCGGCTGGACAGTGGAGATGCAGGTGCGCGCGGTCGAACTCGGGCTGCGTGTTCGCGAAGTTCCCGTGCATTACCGCACTCGCCGAGGTGGAAAATCGAAGATCTCTGGGACGATTTCCGGCACGATCCGCGCCGGGGCTGTCATCGTAGCCACGATCTCTCGATTGTTCGTCAGAAGCCTAGCCCGGCGGTTATCCTCACGACCATTGCCTGCAGCGCGGAAGAACTCCGAGCCGCTGACGGCTGCGAGTCGCACATGCCCAGAAGCCGCGCTCGAGTTGTCTTGCGTTGACGCGGCAGCATCTTGTCGTTAGCCGAAACTCAGCGACGAAAAGAAAGAGCCCCTATGTCGAAAGCAGCATTTGTAATCCTCGCCGCAGGCGACACACACGAGAGTCTCGGGCGCGTCGTGAACGCGTTCATGGGCGCCCTCGAATACGCCAGGGACAACGGACAATCGAAGATCATCTTCGACGGCGCCGGCACGCAGGCCGCGGCCGAGTTCGCGAAGGTCGATCACAAATACCATGAGCTGTTCGAAAAGGCGCGCGGGCAGATCGAAGGCGCGTGCAGCTACTGCGCTGGTGCGTTCCAGGTGACGGATAAACTCAACGACGCGAAAATCGAGCTGATCGACGAGTTCAAAGGCCACCCGAGCTTTAAGAAGCTGATCGACGACGGCTATCAGGTCCTCGTCTTCTGAGTGACGCGACGCCGCTGCACCCGAGCTGCGCGCCTCGAACGAGAGCCGTCGAGCAACGCGCCGCCGGTGCCGCGGATGGATTGCAGGGCGTAAAAGAGTAGAACGGCGCAACCGAAGAGCGTCAGAGCACAGGATGGAACAGATCGGACAGGCCTTTTACACCGGCGCAGGAATGCTGTGGAAAGCGCTATGGGCGCTGATCTTCGGGTACATCATCTCGTCCGGAATCCAGGTGCTTGTCACGCGCGAGCAGATGGCGAAGGTGCTCGGCCGTCGCGGGCCGAAGGAGGCGGCGCTCGCCGGCACGTTCGGATTCATCTCGTCATCGTGCTCCTTCGCGGCGCTGGCGGCATCCCGGTCAATCTGGGTGAAAGGCGCGAAGCCGATGAACGCGATCGCGTTTCTGGTCGCGTCGGTGAATCTCGTCATCGAGCTCGGTATTGTGCTGCTGGTGCTGCTCGGATGGAGCTTCTTCGTTGGCAATCTCCTGCTGGGGATCTTCATGATCCTCTACGCGTATCTGCTCACTTCGATCTGGTTGCCGAAACAGTTGGCGGAGAAGGCGCGCGACCATGCGGAAAACCAGCAAGAGCAGGCCATGCAGCAGAAGCGGCCCGAGGGCAAGACCTGGCTAGCGATCCTCGGCTCAGTCGAAGGGTGGCAGGCGATCGGTCGCGCGTTCTTCATGGAGTGGAAGATGGTTTACAAGGAAATCCTATTCGGTTTCACCGTTGCCGGCTTCATCTCGGTATTTGTGCCGAAGGAATTTTGGAACGCGCTGTTTCTCCACACCGGCACGAGTAATCCGTCGGTCCTGGTGGTGCTGGAGAACGCCCTCGTTGCACCTGTCATCGCGTTCTTCACCTTCATCGGGTCGATGGGAAATGTGCCGCTGGCGGCGATGCTCTGGTCTAACAACGCGTCGTTTGGCGGCGTGATGAGCTTTCTCGGCGCCGATCTCGTCGCGGCGACGGTCATTTACATTCACGCGAAGTATTACGGCTGGAAATACGCCGCTTACCTGTCGCTGATGCTGTACGTCTGCATGGTCGCTGCAGGCCTGACGGTGCACTACATCTTCGCGGCCGCCGGGATGCTCCCTAGTGAACGGCCATCGCTGCAGGAGATGGTGCGGTTCGAGGTCGACTACACGCTGTGGCTAAACCTCCTCTTCATCGCACTCGGGCTGGTGCTGATCTGGTTCCAAAGACGCGCAGCGAGCGAGGCGCAGTCGTGAAGCCGATCGGCAGTGGGACCGTCGCTGTCGGTCTCGCAGCGGCCGGAGCGGCAGCCTGGTGGTTCCGGCACCTCACGGCGCCGGCAGTGCGGAAGTGGCAGCCCGGCTGCGGCGAGATTGTCGCCGCCGGTGATCTGGCGATACGGCTTTGTGGCTCCGGAGATCGCGCATTCGTGCTTCTGCACGGGCTCGTGGCGAGCGGGGATGTTTTTGGCGCCGCTTTCGATGGGCTGACACGACACGGCCGGCTAATCGTGCCGGACCTGCTTGGGTTCGGCAGGAGCATGCACGCGAAGAGCCAGAGTTTCGGGCTCGAAGATCACCTCGACGCGCTCGACGCGATGCTGGAGACGGTCGGTGCAAACGCCGCGCGGCTGGTGATCGGCGGGCACTCGTTAGGCGGGCTGCTTGCGCTGAATTGGGCCGCACGCCGCCGGGAGCAGGTCGATGCCGTGCTTACGTGGGGCGCTCCGCTGTTCCGCGGCGAGACGGAAGCGCGCGAGCGGCTGCAAGCGATGGGATTCCTGGAGCAGCTCTTCGCGCGCGATTCACCGATGGCGCAGAAATCGTGCGAGTTGATGTGCAGGTATCGCGGAGC
>DATHXZ010000152.1:0-3041 GCA_035459405.1 Chthoniobacterales bacterium | reverse complement strand
CCTAACGAGAAGGTGTGGGTGGGAGCGGAGGTGCGCGATCACGCGGGCAAAGCGGCGGCGGATGCGGAGGTGACATTGTATGCGGTGGATGAAGGCGTGCTCAGTCTGACCGGATACGCGACGCCCGATCCGCTGGCGTATTTCAATCAGCCGCGCGGACTCGCCGTCACAACCGCGCTCACGCTCCCGACGCTGCTCAAAGAAGACGCTGCCGAATCCGACTTCGCGAACAAAGGTTACCTGATCGGAGACGGTAAAGGCGGTCCCGCCCTGCTGAATGGCTTGCGCAAAAACTTTATCGCCTGCCCGTTCTGGAGCGCCACCCTGCGGACGGACGCTGACGGCAAGGTCGGCGCGGAATTCACCGCACCGGACAGTCTCACACGCTATCGCGTCATCGCCGTCGCGGTGACGAAGCAAAGCCAGTTCGGCGCCGGCGAATCGGCCTTCGAGATCAACAAGCCGATCATGATCGAGTCAGCTCTGCCAGCCTTTGCGAACGTGGGCGACAAGCTCACCGTTCGCGCTGTCGTGCACAACACGACCGACTTCGGTGGCAAGGCGGAGATCTGGCTCAAGCTCGACGACACCGCGCGTGCTGCCGAAACAACGAAACAGCTGCCGCTCGCTGCGCGCGCGACGGTGGCGATCGATTTCCCGGTCGACGTCGTGAAAACCGGCAGAGGGACGTGGCGCTGGGCGGTCAAGTTCGTCGCGACGGATGGCACGGCTGACGTCTGGGACGAAGTCGAGGCGAAGATCAATGTCCGGCATCCGGCACCTGCGATTCGGCAGGTCAGCACCGCGCGCGTCGAAGCAGACACTGCAGAGCTGCTGCGCATCGGCGATCCGCAGATCATCGAAGGCACGGGCGAGCTGACGGTCAGTCTTGCGAACACGCGCGTCGTGGAGTTGCGTGAATCGCTCCGCCATTTGCTCGAGTATCCGTACGGGTGCGTCGAGCAAACGACGTCGAGCCTGTTACCGTGGCTGAGCGTGCGCGATCTGCAGCAGGCGCTGCCCGAGATAGCCAAGCCAGACGAGGAGATCGAGCGAGCGGTAAACGCCGGCATTCGCTTGCTGATGTCGATGCAGACGAGCGACGGCGGGTTGAGCTACTGGGCGAGCGGACGCGAGCCGATGCTTTGGGGCAGTGCGTACGCCTCGATCGCGCTGACGCGCGCGCAGCAGCAAGGGTTCGCGGTTCCCGATGCCGAGCACAAACGGCTGCTCAAGTACCTGAGCGAGCAGCTGCGCGGAACGGCAAAAGACCTCACCGGGTACGGGTTGAACGATCGATGCATGGCGGTCTATGCGCTGGCGATCGCGGGCGCGCCGGAGCCGGCCTACCACGATGTGCTCTATCAAAAGCGCGCGAAGCTGAGCGGCGAGGATCGGGCGTTGCTCGCGCTGGCGATGATCGAGAGCAAAGGCCCGGCGAAGATGATCCAGGCCCTGCTCGGCGCGCCCGCCGCTGATCAGGGCTACATCGAGCAGTGGTTCGGGTCGCTCGCGCGCGAGAATGCATTGCAGCTGCTTGGCTGGACGATGCACGACGCGCGCGCGCCACGCGTGGATCAGCCCGCAACCGAGTTGTTCGCGCGGCGGAGCAACGGACACTGGGGGACGACGCAGGGGAACGCATGGTCGTTGCTCGCGCTTGCGTCATACCTGCGCGCGGTCGAGAGCGGCCTGAAGGATTCTTCCGGAACGGTCACGTGGGGAACTGCGAACACGCCGTTCCGGCTAAACGCCGGCAAGCCGCTCGCGACCGCAGTGTTCCCCTTCGAGCCGAAGAGCATGCGCGAGCCGGTGGCAATGAAGAAGCAGGGGGCGCAGGTGTTCTCGGAGGTGACCGTCGCGGCGCGGTCGAAGCTCGTTGATCACCCGCGCCAGGACCAGGGGTACGGCTTATCGCGGCGCTACGCGAAGGTCGGCGATGATGGCAAACTCACGCCGGCCGAAAATCTGCGCGTCGGCGATCGGATCCTCGTCACCCTCGACGTCGATGTGCGCCGCCGTGCGACTTACATCGCGCTGGAGGATCGTCTACCCGGTGTGCTCTCGCCGATCAATCCGGCGTTCAAATCGCAGGAGGTGGCGGCTGGGGAGTCGTTAGGCACCGACTGGGTGAGCGATTATCACGAGCTGCGCGAGGATCGCGCCGTCTTTTTCGTGAACGAGCTCTATCCCGGAAGATACACGCTGCGCTACCTCGCACGTGTCGTCTGCGCGGGGCAGGCGACTGCGCCTTCGGCAAAGATCGAGGAGATGTATCATCCGGAGCGCTTCGGCACGACGGAGACGCTGAAGGTTTCCGCGCAGCCGCTCGAATAAGTGAACGCACCGCGCCAGAAGGGTAGGGACGGCGCGCTGCGCCGTCCGGGGCGCGTGGCGCGGTCAGGCCGCATTCACATATGCACCATGCTGCGACGTGTCTCGGCCGCCGCAGCGCGGCGTCTTTGCCTTGCCGGCATCGCACTGCTTTTGACGGCTCCGTTCGCAATGCGCTTAGTCCCGATCCCCTCCGCGTTGCGACGCCCGCCGGTGCAAAGCATCGCGCTGCTTGATCGCCACGGAACGCCGCTGCGCGAGGCGCGCGTCGATGACCGTTTCAGCCGTGAGATCAAGCTTGATGCTGTGCCCAGGCACGTCGTTCACGCAGTGCTCGCCGCGGAAGATAAGCGGTTCTACGGGCACTGTGGCATCGATCTGCTGGCCACTGCGCGCGCCCTCGCGAACGCACTCACCCGCGGACACATCACGTCCGGTGCTTCGACGATCACACAGCAGCTCGTCAAAATCTCTGACCGTCAACCGCGCACAGTCAGGACGAAGTTGATCGAGGCGATCACGGCGCTGCGCGTCGAGCAGGTCTGGTCGAAGGACCAGATCCTCTCCGCGTATCTGAATCGCGTCGATTTCGGCAATCTGAACATCGGCATTGCCGCCGCCGCTGATTACTACTTTGGGAAACCGGTCAGCGACTTGAGCGAGGCGGAAGCCGCGTTCCTCGCGGGACTCCCGAGAAACCCTCGCAG
>DATHXZ010000151.1:0-4162 GCA_035459405.1 Chthoniobacterales bacterium | reverse complement strand
GACCGCGATCGCAAAGGCGAGTAGCACCGCGCCGGCGTAAACAATGGCGTCCTGGCGCCGCGCTCGTCGCGCAGCGTCCGCGTACGGTATGCGCGTAAAGCTCACCATCGTGTAGAGCGGTAAGTACGTGCCGGGCAGCAGAGTCTCGAGCGCGTGGTCGAGCTTCGTTTTCGCGCGAAACGCCGGCGAGGCTGTTTTGTCGCGCATCTCGACGAAGTTCTGCACAGCAAGATCGGCGAGCGCGTCAACATTCGGTTTGCGGCGGCGGAAGTAATCCGCGAACGCGCGCTCGCGATTATCGTCAAACTCAGCCAGGCACTCATCGAGCACGACGCAATCCTCGAATGCGGCGTTCATTCCCTGGCCGTAGAACGGTAACACCGCGTGTGCCGCATCGCCGATGAGCGCGATCTTGTCCCGATGGTGCCAGGGTGCGCAGCGAATCGTCACAAGTGAGCCCGTGGGGTTGGCCCGGAAATCTTCAAGCAAGTCGGGCATCAACGGAACGGCATCGGGAAATTCTTCGTCGAAGAAGCGGCGCACTTCGTCATCGCTACGCGTCATTGCGAAGCTGCGCGGGCCTTCCCATTCCCAAAAGAGCGTGCAGGTGAAAGAGCCGTCCGGGTTCGGGAGCGCGATCATCATGAAACTCTTGCGCGGCCAGATGTGGAGGGCGTGCTTTTCCATGCGCCAGCCGCCATCGGCCGCGGGCGGGATCGTCAGCTCTTTGTAGCCGTGCGCGAGATACGTTTGGCTGTAATCGAACCGCTCGCGCCGCTGCATCGCGCGGCGGACGGCGGAGAATGCGCCGTCCACGCCGATGATGGCGTCGGCTGCGGCTTGCACGTTCTCGTTTGTCTCCGTGTTGACCATCTGGGCCGACGGCGTTTCGATGTCGACGCCCGTGCAGCGATGGTTGAAATGCACGCGCACGTTCGGGTAGCGCTTCGCGGCGTCGATTGTCTCCATGTTGAGCGCGCCGCGCCCGATCGAGTTGATGCATTTCGTCGGGTCGGAGTCGTAGGGCGTGAAATGCAGCTCGCCCGAATTGTCGTGGATCATGCGGCCGCGCATCGGAATCGCGTGTTGCATTACTTCGTCCGCGATGCCGAGTTGCTCGAGCGCGTGAATGCCGCGACTGGAGAGGGCGAGATTGATCGATCGGCCGCCCACGAAATTGCCGGCGTGCGGGTCGGCGCGGCGTTCGTAAAGATCGACTTCATGGCCGCGGCGCCCCAGGAATGCCGCCATCATTCCTCCTGCGAGACCGCTGCCGATGAGCGTGAACTTGGTCACCGCTGAACGATTGGACGCAATCCTGCGTGGGGGAAAGCAGGAAAGCGCGTGGCACTGCGGCTGCTCAGGTAAGGCGCAGCATGTTCTCCGACCCGCGCATCGACCGCACGAAAACCGCCCACAGCCTGGCGCTCAAAGCCATTCTGCTGGTCGATGACGACAAGCAACTTGCCTCGACCTTGCAGTGGATCCTGGCGGATGAGGATTTCCTCGTCGACGTGGCGCACGACGGTGAGGAAGCGGCGCTGAAAGTTCAGGCGCACGAGTATGACGTCGTGGTTTGCGACATGATGATGCCGCGGCTGCGGGGCGACGAGTTTTACCTGAAAGCACGCGAGATGCGCCCGGGTTTATCGAAGCGATTCATCTTCATCACCGGCTACCCGGGAGATCAGGGGATCAACGAATTCCTCACCGGCCACGATGTGGATTACCTCGTGAAGCCCTTCCCGGTTCAGCGCCTGATCAAGCGCGTCAAAGACATCGTCGAGTAGCGGCAGGGCGGACGGCTCAGTGGTGCTGCGCGAGCAGCTGGGCGAACCGCCACACCTCGTGGAAGGTGTTGTAGAGCGGCGTCGGCGCGGCGCGGATGACGTTTGGCTCGCGGAAGTCGCATTTCACGCCCGCAGCTTCGAGCTTCGCGAATAGCTCTTTCGGATGCTCGTGGACGAGGATTGAAAGCTGAGAGCCTCGCGCCTTTGGGTCGCGTGGAGTGATCACGGTAAACGCGCGCGAGCCGATCTGATCGAGGAGGAACTGCAGGTAGCCGGTCAGCTTGAGCGATTTCGTGCGAAGCGCTTCCATCCCACCTGCTTCATCGAAGATCGCAAACGACGAGCGCAGCGGCGCCATGGAGAAGATCGGCGGATTGCTGATCGCCCACGAATCCGCCGATTGCACGGGCACAAATTCCGGCAGCAGGTGCAACTGGAAGCGCGTCGCCGGATCGTTGCCCCACCAGCCCGCGAGACGTGGCAATTCGCGATTCGTCGCATGCCGCTCGTGCACGAACGCTCCGCCGACGGCGCCCGGTCCGGAGTTCAGATACTTGTAGGAACACCAGACGGCGAAATCGACATTCCAGTCATGCAGGGCGAGCGGTACGTTTCCCACGGCGTGGGCGAGATCGATGCCCACCACGCACCCATGCTTCTGCGCGGCTGCGGTAATGCGGCCGATGTCGAAGAATTGGCCGGTGAAGAAGTTCACGCCGGCGAGCAACACGAGCGCGATCTCGTCGCCGTGCTTATCGAGCGTGGCTTCGATGAGCTCCGTCTGCGCTGCGAATTCCCCGCCTCGAGCCCGCGCGAGCACGACCGCGTCTTTCGTGCCGAAGCCATGATACGCGATCTGTGATTTAACTGCGTAGGTGTCGGAAGGGAACGCCGGTTCTTCCATCAGCACCTTAAAGCGTGACTTCGTCGGCCGGTAGAACGTCGCCATCATCAGGTGGAGGTTCACCGTCAGGCTATTCATGCAGACCACCTCGTGCGGCCGCGCGCCGACCAGCCGCGCTGCTGGCTCGCGCAGCGTCTCGTGATACGAATACCACGGCGTTGAGCCTTCCAGATGCGCGTCCACAGCCAGGTTCGCCCAATCGTGCAGCTCCTGCTCGACGACCGCTCGCGTCGCTTTCGGCATCAGGCCTAACGAATTTCCCACAAGGTAAATGCAGGGCTTGGCTTCCTTCGTCAGCGGTATGTGGAAACGGTCGCGGAAAGGCCGCAGCGGATCCTCGGCATCGAGCTGCCGCGCGAAATCTTCGTCGGGAGAAAAGTGCATCAGTGCACTTCCGTGATACGCAAAGACCGATCCTCAGCAATCTCGACGCGGTAGAGCTGATCGAATCCTTCGGCGAGGGCTGGCGGCTGCAGGCGCTTGGCGACGGTGAAGATGGCGACGTTCGGCACCTTGGTTTTGCCGGTGCGTGTCGCGTTGCGCGCCACGGCGGCACGCGTGGTCACGTCGAAGAAGTAGCCAATGATTCGCGCGCCGTGCTCGCGCGCGATTGCAATCAGCGCCGCGCGTTCAGCGGCGGTCGGGTTCGTATTATCCACGACGACGGAGGATCCGGCGGCGAGCGATCCCGCGATCATCCTCTGCTGGCGCGCTTCGCGTTTCGCGGCGTTCGGCCACAGATCCTTGCTCACGTGCACGTGAGTGTCTGCGAATCGCTCGCGATACAGCGTGGACTTTCCGGATCCTGGCAAGCCGGTGAAGATCACGCACTGAAGCTCTGCCGCCATTGTTTCAGCGTCTCTTTGGCTAACGAGTGATCACATGCTGCACGCGTTCGCGTGACGAGACGCGATCAGCAGTTATGCCAAAAGCAACACCAAGCAAAAGCGTCGGGTCGAATTCACGCGGCGGCACGAGCGGGAATCGTCGCGGCGGCGGAACCAGTAGGATGAAAGCGAAAGGTGGCGGCCAGCGTTCAAGCGCGAAGGGCGGCTCCAGCAAGGCAACCGGCACGCGCGGGACTAAGGGAACGGGGGCGTCCGGAGGCGGTGGCGGCAAGAAGAGCTCGCGGCTCGGAGCGCGCGGGATGACCGGCACGAAGAAGGCAGGTCGCACCGGCGGCGGCGTGAAGTCAGGCAATCGCGGTGGAACCTCGAAAAAGGGCGGACGCAGCAGCGCGGGCGGCGCGGATCGCAGCGGCGAATCGAACGTCCGCGGTGAAGGCTGAGGCCTCGCGCACGGCTGCCCCCGCAGGTAGGGACATCGCGCTGCGATGTCCTTGGCGCTTGGCGAGCTTGTAGACATTCGAACAATGTTCGACGGTCCCCAGCCCACTGTAGGGCGGGCGCTTCGCCTGCCCACGCTGGGGAGCGCGATTGTAGCGCGCGCGGTGTCGCACCGTGCGAGA
>DATHXZ010000150.1:0-1943 GCA_035459405.1 Chthoniobacterales bacterium | reverse complement strand
AACTCGATCGTCGGGTCGAAACTTGGCTTCAAGAAGAATTACGATCACCTGAAAAAAGTGTCGATCTTTGCGCATTACGACGGCGTCGTTCGCGACCCCGGAATCGACGGAACACTGACGCGGCTGGTCCGCGCGCACGATCGGTGGTTTTGGATGATCCCGCTGAGCGCGGAGCGGATGAGCCTCGGCGTGGTGCTCGACGCTGCGGTTTACAAAGCGGCAAAGCTCAGCCCGGAAGAGTTCCTCGAGCGATCGCTGGCTGAGCAGCCGGTGATCGCGAACCGTATGGCAGCCGCGACGCGGGCGACGCAGGTGCACACGGCGGCGGATTTCTCCTACCGCAACAGCCGGCTGAGCGGCGAGCGTTGGTTACTCGCCGGAGACGCGGCAGGCTTCATCGATCCTGTGTTTAGCAGCGGCGTTTTCCTCGCGGTGATGGCTGGCGAGAAGGCGGCCGACACGCTGCAGATCGTTCTCGACCGGCCGAACAAGCGGCGCCGTCTCTTCGCGCGCTACGACAAGGCCGTGCATCGCGCGATGGACGTATACCTAAAGTTTGTAAATGCCTGGTATTCCAAGGAGTTCATCGAGGTTTTCCTTAATCCGCAGGATTTCCTGCAGCTGCCGCCAGCGATCAACGCGGTGCTCGGCGGCAACGTCGGTACGAGCTTCGGGATCCGCTGGCGCATGGCCATTTTCTACTTCCTCGTTCGGCTCCAGAAACACATCGCCTTCGCGCCGCGCCGCACGTTGAAGCCGCAGAAGCCGACCACGCCGGCGATGGCCCCGATAGCGGAAGCAACCTCCTGAAACCTTGAAAACACTCCTGCCGTTTCTCGCAAGCGCACTACTGGCTCTCAGCTTTACGAGCTGCCAGACCACCTCCTCCCATCAGTTCGCCGAGCCTGCGACCGGATGGCAGACGAAGAGCGGCCAGCTCGCCTACACGGATCAAAAACTCTCGCTGATCGGCGAAGTCCTCGTGCGCTACTCTAAGGAGGGCGATTTCGAGCTGACGTTCACGAAGGCCGGCGGCATCACCCTGCTGTCGCTGCGGCAGGACGCGAACTTCGCCCAAGCGAAGGGCCCTCTCGCCCGAGGCGGTTGGTCGGGTCCGATCGCACAAGCGCCCGCGCGTCTTCGCGGTTGGATCCAGCTACGCGACAAGATCGTGAACGGCCGTCGCATGACCTCGATCCGGCACGATGCCGGCGAGCAGACCTTCACCCTGCGTTTTTGACGGCAGCGGGTAGAGACGCGAACGTCGCGACTCGGTCCGCAATCCATGCCGCTCCACGCTACTGTCAGCCGTCTCGTCACGCAAAGGCGCGGGGCGGTGTGGCTCGCGGTGGCGATTCTCTTCGCGGTGTCGCTGCTGATCCTCGTCACGCGGATGAAGCTCGACACGGAGGTTCTGAACCTTCTCCCAAACGGGTTCGAATCGGTCGAAGGGCTGAAGCTTTACAACCGTGACTTCGCGCAGGTCCGCGAGCTCACCTTCGCACTCGTCTGCAAGCCTGAGGATGTCGACAAGCTCGAGGAGTTCGCGCCCGACTTTGCCGAATCGCTGCGGCAGCAGCCGTGGGCCACACGCGTGCTGGCCGGCTCGCCGATGGAGACTCCTGAGGGCATCCGGGACCTGCAATCGATCGCGGTGCCGTTGCTGTTGAACCTGGAGCCGATGGCTTTCGCCGAGACCATATCTGTCCTGCAACCGGACAAGCTGCGCGAACGCTTGCGGCGTCTGCGGGAGGAGATCGAGGCGGGCTCGCCGCGTCCGCAGATCGAGCTAAGTCTGGATCCGCTCGGTGTCGTGGCACCGGCATTGAAGCCATTCGCCGGCAATGCGGCGGTCGAGGAAGGCCAGCCGCTCACCTCGCCGGATCGCACGATGCGGGTGTTCCTCGTCGTGACGAATCAAGCGACCACCGGCGCCTTCGACG
>DATHXZ010000149.1:0-3013 GCA_035459405.1 Chthoniobacterales bacterium | reverse complement strand
TCGCCAGCACGCGAGGCGCGTGCGCTCCCCAGAAGTTGACGATGCGCTCGGTTCTCGAGAAGCTCGGCATCGGGGACGAAACTGCCGGCGCGTTCGACGGCGAATGGCGCGGCGGCGGTCCGGTGATCGAAAAGCGATCGCCGATTGACGGCAGCTTGCTGGCACGCGTTCGCACTGCTTCGGACGACGACTACCAGCGCACAGTCACGCGGGCGCAGGAAGCATTCGCGAAGTGGCGCGTGACGCCCGGACCCGTGCGCGGCGAAACCGTGCGGCAGCTTGGTAACGCGCTCCGCGAATCGAAGTCGGACCTGGCGAAACTGGTCACGATGGAGATGGGCAAGATCATCGCGGAAGGCGAAGGCGAGGTGCAGGAGATGATCGACATCTGCGACTTCGCCGTCGGGCAATCGCGGATGCTCTACGGTCTCACGATTCAGTCTGAACGCCCGAGCCACCGCCTCATGGAGCAATGGCATCCGCTCGGGATCGTCGGCATCATCTCGGCCTTCAATTTCCCCGTCGCGGTGTGGTCGTGGAACGCGGCGCTTGCGGCTGTTTGTGGCGACTCGACCATCTGGAAGCCGTCCGAGAAAACGCCACTCACCGCGATTGCGGTGATCAAGATTGCGGAGCGCGTGTGTCGGAACACCAGCGCCGATCCGGCGATCTTCTCGCTGCTCGTCGGCGATGGCACGTCAATCGGGCAGATGCTCGCCGCGGATGGTCGTGTGCCGCTCGTTTCGGCTACTGGCTCGACACGTATGGGCTACGAAGTTGCCAAAACGGTTCACGGGCGCCTCGGCAAGAGCATCCTCGAGCTCGGCGGCAACAACGCGCTGATCGTCTCGAAAACCGCCGATCTCGACATGGCGGTGCGCTCGATTTTCTTCGGCGCCGTCGGCACGGCTGGCCAGCGCTGCACCTCGACGCGCCGCGTCGTCGCGCACGAGGCAATCGCCAATGAACTGCGCGACCAACTTCTCGGCGCATACAAGTCGATGCGTATCGGCAATCCGCTCGATCGCAACACGTTGGTCGGTCCGCTGATTGACCCGCCTTCAGTCGACAACGTGCAGCAGTCGATCGACCGCGTGAAGCAGGAGGGTGGCGAGATCCTTTACGGTGGCGAGAAGCTAAACGGCAGCGAATACCCGGGCGGTTGTTACATGCGGCCGGCGCTCGCAACCGCGCGGCATGAATTCGAGATCGTGAAGCACGAGACGTTCGGCCCGTTGCTGTATTTGATGACCTACCGCGACTTCGACGAGGCGATCGCGATGCACAACGACGTGCCCCAAGGTCTCAGCTCGTCGATCTTCACGAACGACATGCGTGAGGCGGAAAAGTTCCTCAGCTCGCTAGGCAGCGATTGCGGTATCGCAAACGTGAACGCCGGCACGAGCGGTGCGGAGATCGGCGGCGCGTTCGGCGGCGAGAAGGCCACCGGTGGAGGTCGCGAGAGCGGCAGCGATTCGTGGAAGAGCTACATGCGCCGGCAGACGAACACGATTAACTTTTCGGCCGAGCTTCCGCTCGCCCAGGGTATCACCTTTGGTGCGGGCGAGGGGAGCGCTACAGCCTGACCGCTGCGCGTTTTTGTGTAGGGGCTGAACGGCGCCCGCGCCGTGGCCGTGGATTGTAGCGGCGCGAGGTGCTCGCGTCAGTTCACCAGCACTTTCGCCGGCTTGGCGGAGACGACCACCTGGGGGTCTTGCGCTGCGACTGACTTATCGATCTCCAACCGGACGACGCCGTTCGCATCGGCCGTCAACACCTGCGGCTCGTTGCGTTTGATAGTGACCGTTTCGTTGCCACCGCCGCGGAATTGACTTGAAAGCGCCTTCGCGCGCGGCGCCATGATCGAGAGCATGCCCGCTTGCTTCCTGATCTGCCCGTTCGCCTCGTCCAGCAGCTGCGTGAGCTCGCGATACGAGTAGGTCGTCGTGTCTGGCACGACAAGCTCGATGCAGGCGACGAGCTGCGAGCTTCCTTTCGGCTGATTGCTGAGCACCGGCGGATTTTCCTTCAGCAGCTCCTGGCTGATCGGGAAATTGCGGATCTCGCCGTCTTCCGCGATCGACACATTGATCCAGCCGCTTTTCGCCTGAATCACCATCGTCACCGGCTTCGCCGTCTTGTCTTTCGATTTCACAGCAACGACGGCGTGAATTTTCGGGTGCTTCACCTGATTCGCGCGGCTAACGACCTTGTGGACCGTCGCATACGGCACCTCGCCGGATTCCTCGGCGCGGAGCGCGGGTGGTGCGCCAAGCATGAGGGCAAGCGCGGCAATCGGTGTGCAACGGAGAATCGTGTGCGAAAGGCGCGACCAAAAGTGGGCTGTGAAAAGCATGCCCCTCCGACATCAGCGCATCCAGCAATGTTCAACGTGCGCGCGTGGAATTCATCCATCGCCGCTTGCAGCCGGCTTGAGGGCCCGCATGCTCGTGAGGAATCGCCGCCGATCCTCGAGCCGATCGAATCTATCGCGACGCCATCGCCGCTTCCACGTCTGCAGCCAGCTTGAAATATTGGTCGAGGCGCGCGCTTTCCAGGATCGTGCGCACCGCCTGTTGGGGCGCGGCCAGCACGAACGTGCCACCGCCTGCCTCCAGTTCCTGCTTCGCGCCGATCAAGACCGCGAGGCCGGAGCTGTCGACGTACGGCACATTTCCCATATCGACGACGAGGCGCTTTGGTTTCTCATCGATGATCTCGCGCAAGGCCGCACGCACCTCCGGCGAGACGTGCAGATCGAGCGCGCCGTCGTGCGCATACACTTTTAGTTGTGCGGATTTGGGCATGGTGCAGTTCCGTTGGGTGGACATCATGCGCGTTCCGCCAAACAGCGTCAATCGGCGGGCGCGCTTTCCCCGTTATACGCGAGCGCGGCGTCCACGGCTGCGGGAAAAATCTGCCCGACGTCGCCTTCGATGCGCAACGTGATGCGGCGGTGTCCATCGTGATCCGTGCCGCCGCGATTGATGATGATGTACGGCACGCCGCGTTC
>DATHXZ010000148.1:0-3209 GCA_035459405.1 Chthoniobacterales bacterium | reverse complement strand
TCATGGCTGAACGCACAGCAGATGCCGATCGCGGCGATGTCGTGGGCGTCGCAGTTACCGGCGCAAGTGATTGGCGACAAAGGCGTGCCGATCGCGCTGGCAGACTCGTATGTGGCCGCCCGCGACTGGTCCGGCATGCAGCGGTTCGTGAAAGCTGGGAACTGGGGGCAGCTCGACTTCCTGCGCAACGCGCTCGCGATGCGCGCTGCTCGCGAGCTGGCAAATGAATCCGAAGCCGCGACGCACTGGAACGAAGCGCTTCGGAAGGTGGGCTCGAATCCGAAGCAGGCGCTCACGTTGTCGGAGCTGGTCTATAAATGGGGCTGGCGCGACCAGGCTGTCGAGTTGCTCTGGCTGGCGGCGAAAGATCCGGGGCAGGCGGATCTGGCGTTGCAGCGCTTGTACAACTACTTCGCCAGCCAGAAAGCGACGCATGATCTCTACCGCGTGCTGCTGCGGCGTGAGGAGTTCCATCCGCAAGACCCGAGCGTGCAGAACAATATCGCGCAGCTTTCGTTATTGCTGAACTTGAACGCTGAACGCGGTCAGCGACTCGCACGCGACTTGTACGAGCGCGATCCGAAGAGCGCCGTCTACGCATCGACGTATGCGTTTGCGCTTCATGTGAAGGGCGAGACGAAAAAAGCACTCGCGGTGATGAACGCGCTCACGCCCGAGCAGCTGCGGCAACCGGAGATCGCCGCCTACTACGGCATCATCCTGGCGAACGCGGGCGAACACACAAAAGCGGCTGAGTACCTTGACGCAGGCGAAAAAGCTGGCCTCTTGCCTGAGGAAAAAGCGCTGATCGACAAGGCGCGCCGCCTGTTGGCCCAGCGTTGAAGTAGCGGCGGCTCACGCGCGTTTGCGCGGCCAAAGTCGATTCCATTTTAGGATTCCTGCTGCCGCGGGATGCGGATTCGCTAATGAGACGAGGAACGATCACTCACATTTTCGGAGGTGCGCTTGCAGGCACAGCTCTCGTTGCGATGTCGACGGTCGCGCAGGAAATCTACACGCCCACGCTGAACACACTCGATCAGCGGCCGTCTGCCTCGCACCGCGACTTTCCGTGGAAGAAGGACATCGTCACAACAGTGTTCTGGATCGGCGAGAAGCCGACCGAGAACAATCCCGTGCCGAACCGTCAGAGCTCGTGGGACAAGAACTGGACGGAGAGCTACGGCGGCTACGACGACCCGAATCCGGCGAAGCGCCAGAACATGATCCCAGTGAATTTCACGCCGCGGCAGAATCCATTTTATATCGCGCTGCCCTACAACGATAAGGCGCGCGAAGGTCATCGGCCTGAGGCGCCGAATGTGGTGCCGTGGTTTAAAGACGCTTATCAGGGACCTGCCGTCTCGACGCTGAAAGGACGGTGGGTCGCGATCCGCAAAGGCAACAAGACGGCCTACGCTCAGTGGGAAGATGCGGGTCCTTTCCGCACGGATCACTGGCAGTACGTGTTCGGCAACGAGCGTCCGAAACCGAACCTCAACAAAGGCGCCGGTCTCGATGTTTCGCCAGCGGTGCGCGACTACCTCGGGCTGCAGGATACAGATGTGACCGCCTGGAAATTTGTCGAGTTCAAGGACGTCCCGCGCGGGCCGTGGTCGCGTTACGGCGACAACAACACTTTCGTGATCAACCAACGCAACAATATAATCCCGGTTGCGCAGGGCAGAAAGCCGTCGGGCAAGCCGCAGTCTCGTTAGGCGCTTCTCGCCGTCAGGCTGGTAGCGGCTGCGCCCGCCTGAGTGCCACCGCGGGTCAGAAGAGCTGCGGGTGATCGTCCTCGCTCTGCGGATTCCCGATCACGGAGTGAATCTTCGCAATCAGATCGCGGAAATCATAAGGCTTCTGGATCGTGTCGATCACGCCGGCTTTGAGAATCTCCGACCGCATCGCTGGTTCCAGGTAGCCGCTCGCGACAATGGCGCGAACGCCGGGCTTCGTTTCCTTCATCTTGAGGAAGACTTCGTGGCCGCCGAGACGTGGCAGGCCGAGGTCGCAAACCACCAGACCGATCTCGTCACGCTGCTTCGCGAACATCTCCACAGCTTCGAGACCGTCTTTCGCCGCCAGCACGTTGTATCCTTCGCTGCTGAGGATGTGCACGGCGAGGTCGCGGAGCATCTCCTCGTCTTCGACTACCATGATGGTTTGCGGCGCGCGCGTGGGTCGCTGGCCGGGCGAAGGGAGATCGTCGGGCGCCTGCGCTGCGGTTTCCGAAATGGGTAGATAGACGCTGAACGAGGTGCCTACGTTGACCTCGCTTTCTACCTGCGCGAACCCGCGGTGATTGTTCACAACGCCGTAGACCACAGATAATCCGAGGCCGGTGCCTTTCGCGCGCTCCTTGGTCGTGAAGAAAGGTTCGAAAATGTGCTCCTTCACCTCATCCGTCATCCCCGAGCCGTTGTCACGCACGCGCACGCAGGCATAGCGCGAAGCGTCGGCACCGGAGAAGCTTGCGGCGATGTCCTCGCCCGGCACGAGGGAGGTCTCGATGCTGATCACTCCGCCGTTCGGCATTGCATCACGGGCATTGACGCAGAGGTTCAGCAGAACCTGGTGGATCTGGCTTCGGTCCGCCGTGACGAGCGGAAACTGCGGCTGCAGACGCACATCGAAGCCGATCATCTTCGGAAACGTGGCGCGCAGCATTTTCTCGAGCTCACGGACCAGCGCGTTCAGGTCGACGGGCGTAAGCCGCGCCTCAGTCTGCCTTGCCGATGTGAGCAACTGCTGGACGAGCGCAGCACCACGATCGACCGCTTCCTGAATCACGCGAATGGCGGTCGTGACCTGCTCCGGCTTCGAGTTGCGCGCCTCCAGTTGCGACGTGTAGCCGAGGATAATGGCGAGGATGTTGTTGAAGTCGTGCGCGATCCCGCCGGCGAGAGTGGCGAGGCCCTCCATCTTCTGTGCCTGGATTAGCTGCTGCTCGAGCAGCTTCCGTTGGGTGTCGTTGTAGAAATATCCGTGCAGCTCCGTCAGCTCAGCGCCATCGAAGACCCCAACTAACCGCGCGACGACGAACACGGCCTCGCCGCCGCGTTCCCGCATATCGAGCTCATGCTGCTCGACCACGCCACGCTCGCGCACGAGCCGCAGCAGCTCGGCGCCGGCACGTTCCGTGCGGAGAAGCGAAAGCAGGTTAGCGGCTAAAGCATCGCTCAGTGACTTGAACCCGAAAATCGCAA
>DATHXZ010000147.1:0-4505 GCA_035459405.1 Chthoniobacterales bacterium | reverse complement strand
ATGGCCCGATAGCGCGCAGGATGATCTTTTTGGGAGCGCTGCCCGTGACGATGAAGCCACCGATCAACGTATTATCGCCGGTCTGTACACGCAGGCGCGTCGAGATGTTCTGCAGCTGGGCCGGCGCGACATTCGTCGATGCAGTGTAACGCTGTGTCATCGTCTTGATGTCGAATCCCAACGCTGCGCCGACGGCCCAGCAGTCAGTCGCGGATGCGCACGTCAAGCCACTCAGCCGGTTCTGATTGACGTCAGGCACGTTCGGCGAGGGAACGGTGCTCCACATCGTCCCATCCCAGCGTTGGATGAGCGTGAGTGACTTACTACCTTCAGAGCGGCCACCGATCGCCCAACACTCGGATGAGGACGTGCAGGTGATGTCGCCGAGGAGGCCGATCGTCCCGTTCGGATCGGGTGACGGCCCGAGCGACCATTCGGTGCCGGTCCAACGCGCGATCAACGTTTGCGGTTCTTCTCCCGTACCGCTTTCATCGAAACTACCGACGGCCCAGCAGTCCGAGGGCGATGCACAAGCCACCGACACGAGGCCGTGGTCATTTTCGGCCCCGGTGCTGGGCGAGGGTACGAGGGACCACGTGCTGCCGTTCCACCGGGCGATTAATGTTCTCGATGGCTGCCGGAAGCCTCTCGCGCCGCCGACCGCCCAGCAATCCGATGCTGAAGTGCAGGTCACCGACGCGAGACCATTGTTCATCTCTTTGACAAGCAGGTTGCTGTCATCGGTGTAGTTCGGCGACGAGACGATCGACCACGCCCTCCCATCCCACCGCTGGATCATCGTGGCAGATACCTGACCGAAAACCACCTGGTCGTATGCGTAAGATCCGACCGCCCAGCAGTCATTCGCGGAGGTGCAGGTGACGTCCGAGAGGTAATTCGCCCCTGGTCCGTTATCCGGCGAAGGGACAATCGACCACGACTTCCCGTCCCACTTCAGGATGAGCGTCCGCGGGATCTGGTTATCCCTGTGCGTGCCGACCGCCCAGCAGTCGGAGCTCGATGTGCACGCCACGCTCGTGAGGTCATTGTGCTGGTTCGGCCCATTCGCGATCGCATTGGGAGAGGGGACAATGCTCCACGACTTCCCGTCCCAGTGCTGGATCAAAGTCTGCGTCGCCTTCGTTCCGTAGTAGTGGCCCACAGCCCAGCAGTCGGATTCCGTGATGCATGTCACGTCCTCGAGCAAGTTAGTCCTGCCGGCACTGTTGTTAGGCGATGGGACGATCGACCAGCTGCCGGACGGCGATGTTGCCGCGAGACTCAGCGTCGCCAGGAAGAGGCCGGCTGAGCAAAGTGCGAGAGCGAGGAAGACGCGCAAATCAATGAAGCGGTCTCGTGAAGGGCGATTTGTTTCCATAGTGTTCCGTGTGATGAGCCTGTGGAGAACGGCGCTAACGCGACGTGAAGCTCCTTACCTGAAACGTAAGCGAGCGCCTCGCCAGGCTGGTTTTGGAAAGTAACGCGGTCGACACCTTCATCTGCGCGCGTGCGCGGCGTTGTCGGTGGCAGCAACGAAAACCGCGACTTCAATGCTTCGAGCCAAACGTTCAACGTCCAAATAGGAGGCAGCAGCGTCCCCAGGAGCATGCCGATTGAGCAAAATGCAAAAGCGAGGACGACGCGCAAATCAATGAAGCGGTCTCTTGAAGGGCGATTTGTTTCCATAGCGTTGTGTGTCATGAGGCTTCGGAGCAACGGCGCCAGAGGAGACCGTGAAACTCCTCATCTGAAACCGGACGGGAGGCGCAGCTGGGCTGGTTGCAAAAGTAACGCGGCAGATACCATCCCCTGCGCGTGCGCTGCGTCGTTGGTGCAGCGCCGAACGCGACTACAATGCTCCTAGTCCAACGTCCAACGTCCAAATAGCGCGGAGCAGCAGCAGCGCCGCTTTCTTCATTGAACGTTGGACGTTGGACGTTGAGCGTTGGACGTTTCCGCTTCTTTTCCCATGCGAATCCTGATGATCAGCCCGGAAGGGCCACCGCTCTCACGCGCGACCGTTTTGGTCGACGTGCTCGAAGCATTGCCCCGTGAGTTGCGCGCCCGCGGCCATGAGGTCGGCATCGTGATGCCGTACTACCGCGAGATTCGCGAGAACACAGCGATCGAGCATCAGGACACCGGCATCACCGTCGATGTGCGTGTCGGCGCGAAGACGTACGTCGCGGAATTCTTGAGCGGGCGCACGACGGGGGGCGTGCAGTTGTTTTACGTGCGGTGCGACGAGTTCTTCGATCGCGCGGGTATCTACGGCGAGCACGGCGAGCAGTACGAAGACAACGCTGCGCGCTTTATTTTTTTCAGCAAGGCCGCGCTCGAATTGGCGCGGCGTCTCACGCCCACGCCGGAGATACTGCATCTGCACGATTGGGCGGCGGCGCTCGTGCCGGTGTTTGTGCGGGAGTCGCAACTGCCGTTCGCGACCGTGCTCACGATCCACCATCTTGCCGAACAGGGAAGCTTCTGGGGCGTCGATTTTGGCCTAACGAATCTGCCGGAGCGCTATTTCAAGCCGTGGGGCGTCGAGTATTTTGGTCGGCTCAATTTCCTCAAAGGCGGCATCCTCTTCGCCGATCAGGTCACCACCGTGAGCGAGCGTTATCGCCGCGAGATGCTAACGGAAGAGGGAGGCTGCGGGCTCGACATCGTGCTGCGCGAGCAGGCGCACAAGATCGTCGCCGTTCTAAACGGCGCGGATTACCAGCGCTGGGATCCTGCGACGGACGCGCTCCTGCCGAGCACCTACACAGCCGACTCGCTGGATGGCAAACGCATGTGCCGCGAGTTGCTGCTCGACGGCCTCGGGCTTGCGCCCGCGCCACGCGGGCCCGTGTTCGGAATGGTGACGCGCCTCGTGCCGGAGAAAGGCTTCGACGTCGTGATGCCTGTGCTCGACCGGCTGCTGAGCGACGACGTGCGCCTGATCATTCTAGGCGAAGGCGATCCGGCGTACGAAACCGCGCTTGCCGTCGCAGCGAAGAAGTACTCGACGAAGTTTGCCTACAGTCAGCAGTACGATGAGCGCCTCGCCCATCTCATTGAAGCGGGCGTGGACATCACGCTGATCCCATCACAGATCGAGCCGAGCGGCCTGAGCGCGATGTACAGCTTGAAGTATGGCGCGCTCCCGGTAGCGCGCGCGACCGGCGGCATTCAGGAGATCATCGAGGACTACGATCCGACGAGCGACAGCGGCTACGGGTTTCTCTACTACGACCCCTCGGTCGAGGCGTTCTGGGATTCGATCAAACGCGCGCGCGAGTTGTATCACAATGAGGTGATTTGGACCTCGTTGATGCGCCGCGCGATGGCGCAGAATTTCTCGTGGGAGACCGCGGCGCAGCGCTACGAGACGCTCTACGCGGGCTTGTTGCCGGGCGCGCGGCGGAGAGCCGCCTAGCCGTTGAAGTCGTGTCGCAACGCGACGCCGGATTCCACCACAGCGTCTACGTCATCCTGCTGGACGCAGCGGCTGCAAAACATCCGTCTATCCTGCGGGCGAACCCGAAGCGCGATCCAAGCAAGCCGTGCGTCTACGTCGGCATGAGCGGCCTCCCGCCGGAGCATCGATTCGAGAATCACAAGCACGGCTACAAAGCCGCCTGGGTGGTAGAGAAGTATGGTATACGCCTGATGCCGGAGCTATACGAACATCTGAACCCGATGCCATATGACGCTGCGATGGAGATGGAAATGGATTTAGCGGAAGACTTAAGGAGAGAGGGCTACACCGTAGCCGGCGGCCATTGAAACCGGCGCAAATGTAGCGGTGCTTGTTTCAAGCACGGGGCGGCGCGGTCGGACACTCCCGGCGTTTGGCACAAACGCCTCTACACTGGCGTTCCTCCCGCGGGCACGCCACCGCGTCAGCGTCGCGCCTCCTGCGCTTCCTGCACGAGCTGTTTCGCGCGGTCTGGACCGGAGCGGCCGAGCGGCTTGAATTTCTTCCCTTTCGCTGCGTTGTAGGAGACGAAGAAGTGCTCGATTTCGTCCACGAGCTCTTTGTTGATCTGGTCGAGCGATTTCATGTTGCCGTGCGTGCGCGATTTCGCGGCGACCGCGATCAAGCGGTCGTTGCGCTCGACTTTTCCGTCCGTTTCAGTCTGCTCCGCCTCGATGACGCCAAGCAGCCGCGACATGACGAGGCAGCCGCTGAAGGCGGGCTCGTCCATCAGCACGAGAACGTCGATCGCGTCGCCGTCGTCTCCACGCGTGTTCGGTATAAACCCGAAGTCATACGGGAAGACCGCGCCGGCCGGCAAAACTCCCCCAAGTTCGAAAAGCTCAAGTTCCTCGTCCCATGCGAATTTGTTGCGGCTGCCTTTGGGCGTGTCGATCACGACGTGGAGGTCGCCGGTTTTGGAATCGAATGGAGAAAGCTTTGAGAATGGATGCATCGCGCAGGGATACGCGCGCGGGAAGCTCGGAGGCCGCTGCCGCGGTGTTGGCGGGCGGTTTTGCGCCGAATAAAGCGCGCGGGGTCG
>DATHXZ010000146.1:0-3395 GCA_035459405.1 Chthoniobacterales bacterium | reverse complement strand
TCTGTTCGTCACAAGGCTTCGTCTTGGGGTCGAGACAGAGACGCGCGTACGGATCGTCAGCCTTGTAGTTGCCCCAGCCTTCCCACTTTGTGGGGTTGTCCGGGAAAAGGGGCGGTTGCTTCGGTTCGACGGCGAGCATTTGGCAGGTGGGGAGAAGGAACCCCGCAAAGTGTGCAGGTTCTATGCCGCTGCCCGCCCAGCGGGCAAACTGAGGCAGGTCCCGGCCGATTTCCTCGAACTCCATCTCGGGTTGTAGATTTTGCTGGCGCTTAGCGCGCTTTGCGGTGTCAGTTAA
This sequence comes from Chthoniobacterales bacterium, assembly GCA_035459405.1. GTDB lineage: Bacteria > Verrucomicrobiota > Verrucomicrobiia > Chthoniobacterales > UBA10450 > JACCTI01. The sequence continues at coordinate 3,100 of DATHXZ010000146.1, read as the reverse complement.
TCCCCGTGATCAAGAGCGCGTTCGCCGTCGTTGCTGGCCTGATGGTCTTCTGTTTCGCGACGCCCGCCCGGACCGAAACGGACACGATCGTTCGCGAGGAACTCGACGACAGCGGCGCAACAGAAACCGGGCCCGCGCTGAGCCTTGAGCGGCCGGACCTGTTTAACGGCGTGGATAGCGCCACCCTCATCCATGGGCTCCCGGTGCTGACGCTCCTCGATGGGCGACGCTTTCCCATTTCCGATCTCGGCCGGATGGGCATGACCCCGTTCGAGGCGTTCCCTGTTGCGTTCTTGTCCGCAGTGGACGTGCACCGCGTCGGCGGATTACCGCGTTACGGAACCGATGCGCGGGCGGCGTGGTGAATCTGCGGCTGAATCGGATGAACAGCGGCGGTGAGGTGGGCTTTTTCTACGGACGTTCGGATGGCAAGTACGGGCGCGAGGATTACTCGGCGCATATCATTGGCGGGATTGGCAACGACAAGTTCAACATCACCGTTGGCGCCGCGTATCACGAGTCGAGTCGACGTGCGGAGCGCTCGCGGCGGTGACGCGCCACGTTGCTGAGATCCCTCGCAAGCTGCCCGGCGGCGCTGAGCCGCCGCCGTCGACTTCCGGTGAGCCACACCCGACGGCGCAGAACGAGACGAACGTTGCGGAGGGCGAGGCGAAGCCATCGCGCGATCGCGCACGCACTCAGACGTGTCATCGATGAAAAGGGTGTCGCTCGCGGAGCTGCCGCGCGAAGGCGTTTCGCACGACCCGCAGATCATGAAGCAGGTGATGCTGAGGCGAGGGGATGTGCCCCACGTGACGGCATTCTCGCGCTCGACACTTGCTCCGGGACAGGCGGCACGGGCGCACCAGCATTACGATATGTGCGAGGTCTTCTTCGTCGAGTCCGGTGTGGGAGTGATGAAGATCGAAGGCACGGAGCATCAGCTCGAGCGCGGCGTCTGTGTGGCAGTCGAACCTGGCGAGCTGCACGAAATCACGAACAACAGTTCGTCCGATCTCGTGCTGATCTATTTCGGGCTCGAAGCGTAGGCGAAGACGCCGGGCGCCACTGCGCCTCCAGGCGAATCTGCGCGCACCTACTTCTTCTGCTCGCCGCCGGTCGGCATCTTCGTCGCCTGCCAACCGACCACCTGCCACTTCCCGCCGCGCTTCAGAAACGTGCCGGTGTTCAGATAATTCGCGACCTCTCTGCTCCCGGCCCTGTCCAACGTCGAAACGAGGCGGAAGGCGACGAGTGCCGTCTCGCCGTATTGCTGAATCCGAATGTCTTCCGCGGTGTAAACCGTCGTTCCGTCTTCCGGCTTCGGCGGCTCGGGCGAGCGCACGTTGTTCATGATCTCCGCTTTCCCGCGGCGCACGCCGAGCGCAGATGTGTAGATCACGTCTTCAGCCCAGAAGCGGTCGTGCATCGCGGCATCGTTCCGGCCGGCGCCGGCGAGAAACTCGTGCAGAAGGTTTGTCAGTTCGGCAGCATCCGGGGCCGGCTCGGCGGCGACTGCTGTCACCATCAGCAGCAGTGTAATCAGGATTCGCTTCATCGTGTTTTGCTCCCCTGCAGCGTCCGCATTCGGACGGTGCATGGCAAGTGATTCAAGCCACGGCGAAAGGATCAGAGCAGGCGCACCAAGGTGACTGTGATCCGTCCGCCGAAGCAAACATCGACATCGGCGCCAGACGTGCGCTCGCGCAACTGGTAGTCGCCCGCGTAGTAAAGCCCCGTCTCCTCTTCGTGAACGTAGTTGAGCGGTAACGGCTTCGGATCCAGCTCGCACCAGACGACTTCCGGATCGGGGAGTCCTGCGGGCAGGTGGGGGAGGTTGACGTTATAAAACGAGCCACCATCGATCGGGCGAGCGAGCAGATCGGCGAGGATTGGCGTGATCCACTTTGTGGCGCGCGCCCAATCGTACTCGAGCCCCGCCTTGCGATAATGCGACAAAGCAATCCCGGGCCAGCCGTGGAGCACGGCTTCGCGTACGGCCGCCACGGTGCCGGAGTAGTAGACGTCCGCACCGAGGTTCGCGCCGTGATTGATCCCGCTGAGCACCCACTGCGCATCCGGCACGGCATGGAGTAAGCCGAGCCGCGTGCAATCGGCCGGTGTCCCATGGATGGCAAACTGCCCTTCGCCGCGTTGCTCGATGCGCACGCCCTTGTGCCAGGTGACGGCGTGGCTCACGCCGGACTGCGGGCCGGCCGGCGCGACGACAACCGGATCTCCGAGTACGCGGGCGCTGTTGAGCAGTGCGGCGAGGCCGGCTGCTTCAATGCCGTCGTCATTCGTCAGAAGAAACTTCATGCGCAGGAGGAAGCGGAAGGTTCAACAGGCTGCCTGAAGCGCAATAAGCCGATGGCGCGTGCCCTCAGACCGCCTTGGGCGGACGGCACACGGCAAAACGAAACGTGCTTGCGTGGACAACGGCTCGCTGTAGATGCGCAACGATGCAGCACCGGTTTCTGCCGCCGATTCTCTTGTTGCTCGCAGCGCTCCTCTGGAGTCTCGGCGGGGTGCTGATCAAATCCATCGAGTGGCACCCGATGGCGATCGCGGGCGGGCGCAGCGCAATCGCGATTCCGGTGATGCTGGCGTGTATCGGCTGGCCGCGGTTCACATTTTCGAAAGCGCAGATCGGCGGCGCGATCGGGTATGCGCTGACGGTTGCGCTGTTCGTCTTTGCGACACGGATGACGACCGCTGCGAATGCCATCTTTCTGCAGTACACGGCTCCGATTTACGTCGCGATCATCGGCCGCTCGTATCTCGATGAGCGCCCACTCCGCGTTGACTGGCTCGTGATTGCGACGGCGCTCGGCGGCATCGCGCTCTTTTTCATGGACCGGCTGACGGTCTCCGGGTTCTGGGGGAACATCGTCGCGCTCGGCAGCGGGCTCGCCTTCGCGACAGTGGCGCTCTTCCTGCGGAAAGAGAGAGCCGGCTCTCCGGTAACGGCGCTTATCCTCGGCAACATCATCGTCGCGCTGGCAGGGGCGCCTTTCATGCTTAGCGCGCCTCTCGGAGCCGGTGACGGCTGGTTGTTGTTGTTGTTAGGCGTCGTACAGCTCGGACTTCCGTATGTGCT
>DATHXZ010000145.1:0-2704 GCA_035459405.1 Chthoniobacterales bacterium | reverse complement strand
GCGAGTGTCCCGCACGCCGACATGTGGCAAGGCTATCTAGTCACAGCGGCGGACGGCGTGCAGGTGCGGATGCGGAAAGCGGGCGAGAAGCATTCGCTCACCTACAAGCGCGGCCGCGGGAACGCGCGCGAAGAGCGCGAGATCGAACTCACGCCCGAGCAGTTCGCGGTGCTCTGGCCGGCGACGGAAGGGCGCCGCCTAACGAAGACGCGCTACGATGTGCCACTCGGCGATCGCGTGGTCGAGATCGACGTCTACAGCGGAAAGCACGACGGTCTGGTCGTCGCTGAGGTAGAGTTCGACGACGAGCAATCAGCGCGCGACTTCCAGCCGCCGGACTGGCTCAGCGAAGACGTGTCGCACGATCCGCGCTACAGCAATCAGCTCCTCGCCAGCTGACGCTTACGTTCACCCTTCCGCCACTTGCGCAGCGTCTCGACCGCAGTCCAGCAAAACGCCAGCCAGGCGACACCTGCGACGATCGCACCGACGACATCAGTGACGAAATGTGCGCCGAGGTAGATGCGCGTCATTCCAATCATGGCCACGAGCACCAGCGCAGACCCAAACGCGAGCACGCGAATGCGTCGGCTCTTCATCGCGTAGGCAACGACGGCAGCGATGAACATGTAGAAGAGGGTTGCGCCCATCGTGTGGCCACTCGGAAAGGCGAAGGTCGAAAGGTTCACGAGTGGAGTTTCAAAGACTGGCCGTTGTCTTTGGAAGAGCTGCTTCAACAGGACGTTGAGCAGGCTGCCGCCGAGCATCGTGAGTGCGAGGCCGAGGATCGCGTCGAACCAGCGCTTCCAGAGGAAGACGGCCGCGGCCACGAATGATGCGACGGTGAGAAACGCGACGGACCCGAACGAGGAAACAATGCGCGCCGCCTGTGTGACCGCAGGATTGGCATAGCTCTGCACGAACGCAACGGCGCCTTCATCCAGGCGCGCAAGATCACCTTCGGCAATTTCGCCCGCGAGCTGCGTGAAACACCAGCCGGACAGCAGGATGACCGCGACGCCGACGGTGAGATGCAGGCCCATGTAGCCCTGCGGCGATAGACGCGCCTGCAGGAAGCGCACGTGCCGTTCCCAGCGCCAGCGCGCATGCTGCGGAACTACCCTCACTCGCGGATCCAGCCGTCGTCGGTGCGATGGAATCGCTCCGGCTCGAGGGCATTGAACACGTGCGAGTCAGGCGTCCAGAAGTGCCGCTCAATTGAAATGCGCGGATGCTCGATTCGGATCAGGTTCAGCGAGTTCGATTGGCCGCCGCGGTAGCGCGTGGACGTGCTCGTGCCGGACGAGACGATAAGGGCCGAGTAACCCGGAATGCTATATCGCTTCGCCGTGTAGCCGATATCGGCAATGTGAAAGTGCCCGGACAGCAGCAAATCAACGCGACACTCGGCGAGCGTTTTAATGGCGATACGCGAACGGCCGACGACGTTTCCATGTGTCCCGGCAGGCAAGTCAAAGGGGTGATGGGTGACGATGATCTTCGTCCGGCCATCCGGTACTTTATCGAAATCCTCACGAAGCTTGGCGAGCTGTCGTCGGTTGATGCGGCCGTCCTTCCACGTCAGCCCACGCGCGGTGTTCACGCCAGCGACCGCGATCTCCGGATCCGTATAAAACGGCTGAAGATCATCGCAGATGTAGCGGCGGTAGCTGTCCAGACTGTGCCAAAACCGCAGGAACAGGTTGCGCAGCGGCACGTCGTGGTTGCCGGGCACCACGATCTTCGGGAAGGGGATCAGATCGAGAAATTCCTGCGCGGCGATGAACTGCATCGTGCGGGCGCGCTGGGTGAAATCACCCGAGATCGCGACGAGGTCCGGCTTCGTGGCGTTGATGAATGAGACCAGCGGCGAGAGGATGGCCTCATCGATCCGGCCGAAGTGTAAGTCGGAGAGATGGAGAACGGTGCGCATCAGTGAGCAGCCTCGGTCTCCCGCGGAACCAGCACGCGCAAGGCATTCTGCCGCGATCGATAATGCAGCGGCGTATCCATCCACATCACTTCGCCATCGCACGCCACGAGCAGGCGCCGCTTACGCGTTTCGATCCGCGCCTCCTGTACACAGAATGCCTCGAAATCTTCGGCCTGATCCACGCGCCCAAACAGCGCATGCAATCCGAGCCGAAACAAGCCGAACCGCCCGGTGCGATGCGTCAGATAGAGGCCGAGATTTCCGCGATCGACGCACTCACGCGCGCCAAGATTGAACCCGGCGATCTGGTATTCATTGTTGCCGACAAAGAGGAACGCTGTCTCTCGCGCGAGCTGTTTGCCTTCCACCGTGATCCGCAGATCGAGAAAAGGGAAGCGGCGCAACGCATGAAGCGTCGCCCAGGCAAAGGCCGGCCATTTGCCGCGCCCGAGCCGCTCCTGCTGTTCTTCACGCTTCGAGACGATTCGCGGGTAAAGCCCGAGGCTGGAGTTATTGATGAATACGCGCCCGTTTACCTCCGCTGCATCGACGCCGGCAACATGACCATCGACAATCGTGCGAACGGCCGCGGCGAGCTCGAGCGGCACGCGCAGGTCCTTGGCGAAATGATTGAGCGTGCCGATCGGCAGCACGCCTAATGTTTTGTTCGTCCCGGCGAGCTGCGAGGCGATCGCGCTGATTGTCCCATCACCACCCGCCGCCACGATCACGTCATCGCTACTTTGCGCCGCATCACGTGCCAGGGCGGAA
>DATHXZ010000144.1:0-5865 GCA_035459405.1 Chthoniobacterales bacterium | reverse complement strand
CGCCGCGCCTGCCGCGACGGAGCCGGTCGACGACAAGAAGTCCGTCGTCGACTCAATCACCGCTCAGTCGAGCCGCCGCTGGCTGAATGGGCTCGCCATTCGCGCCGGTGCGCGCAACGTCTTCGACGATCCGCCGCCATTCTCCAACCAGACTGCCGGCTACCCTGTGCCGCTGGAGGATCCGCGCCAGCGTTTCGTGTTCTTCGACATCGAGAAGCGCTTCTAGCCCCGCTCCACGTCGGGAAAATAAGAAAACCCGTTTAGCCTTCGAGCGAAACGGGTTCTCTCAGTTACGAGGGGGAAATCTGCCGAAATTGTTACCTGTCGGCTTTGTTATCAGAGATCTGTTGCTGTCGACAACCATTATTTAATTCGGCTGCCGCCCTCCCGACGAGCGTGTACACAGCGAAAACCGATGCCGTAGTGGCTCGTTCGTCCGCTCCATGCGTTTCCAAGCTCCGCCAGATCCATATCCGACCGGCATCGCAGGCGTCGCGGCGCGACTGAATTGCGGCCCGCGCATCCATCCAAGCGCGTTTGTCGTTCCGGGAGCGACCGTAATCGGCGACGTAACGCTCGAAGCAGAGTCGAGCGTCTGGTTTGGCGCCGTCCTGCGTGGCGACATCAACCGCATCGTCATCGGCGCGCAGACGAATCTACAGGATGGCGTGATCATTCACCTCTCAGACGACTATCCCGCGATCATCGGCGAACGCGTGACCGTCGGCCACGGCGCGATCGTGCACGCGTGCACCGTTGACGATGAGGTGCTGATCGGGATGGGCGCGATCATTCTCGATGGCACGGAGATCGGCGCGCGCTCGATCGTCGGCGCAAACGCGCTCGTCACCGGCGGCATGCAAATTCCGGCAGGTTCGCTGGTGGTCGGCTCGCCGGCTCGAGTGATCCGACAGCTCGATTTACACGAGCAGGCGAGGATCAAAACCTGGGCGCGGAAGTACGTCGAAAACGCCAAGATCTTTCGTCAATACCATGCAACAAATGCGGACTGAGAACCGGCTGCCGCTGATCATCGCGATCACCAGTTATTCGATCGTCGAGAAGAGTTTCTCTTCGCACTGCTGCTCGCGAACACCGGCATGGCGGAAGCAGATGCGCTCACGATCTTCTGGCTCCATCAGCTTCTCCGCGTCGTGCTGGCGTTTCTCATTGGACTGGCTGCGGGCCTGTGGGAGCGCCGCGCCGCATGGGCGGCCGGAGCAATCTTCGACGCAGCGCTGCTGCTCGTGCAGCTTGTCCGCGATCTATGAAGTGGCGAGGAGTCGACGTGGGACGACTTCGCCGTTGGAAGTGCGATTATCTTCGCTGCACTTGCTCCGCCCTTCGCGCTCGGGTGCTACATCACGCGACGCGTTCGCCGCAGACGAACACTGATGGACGTGAACCCGGATGGGGGCGCATCGACACTGTGAGCGTTTCGAACTGGGCGGGCACCTGCTTTGCATATCAAGATCAAACTATGTGAGCAGCGAGTCTCGTGGCAGCGCTCCGTAGGAGCTTCGGCGCGTCTTTCATTGCCTCCGCAGCCGACATCGCGAGCGGCTTCGCCATTACGATCCCGTTGAACAATTCCTGCACACCCGGCGCGCCATCGAAGTGCCCGACGACCGCAAACACTCGCTTCCCGAACTTGCGTGCGAGTCGCGCGACACCCGCCGGCGCCTTGCCATGGAGCGTCTGCGCGTCAAGATAGCCTTCGCCGGTGATCACGATGTCGCTCTCCTGCACAGCTGCTTCCAACCCGATATGCTTTGCAACGACATCGAACCCGGAATGAATCGAAGCGCCGCAGAACGCAACCAACCCAAACCCGAGTCCGCCGGCCGCGCCGCTGCCGGCGAGCTCGCGAAGTTCACGCCCGACATCGCGTGCGACCACGTCGCCAAGGCGCGCGAGGGCTTCTTCGAGTAGTTCGATCTGCTGTGGCGCCGCGCCTTTCTGTGGCCCGAAAACACGCGTCGCGCCGCGGTGGCCGAGAAGTGGGTTGTTCACGTCTGCGGCTGCGCTGATCGGGGGCAGGCGCAACGCGGCCGGCCGCAGGATGCGGTCAAGCCGCAGCAGCTTGCCGACGGTCTCGCCGATTTCTGCGCCTGCGGCATCGAAGAACCGAAACCCCAGCGCACGCGCCATGCCGAAGCCGCCGTCGTTCGTTGCGCTGCCGCCGAGACCGATGATAATTTGCTGCGCTCCACGTCGCGCCGCGTCGAGAAGCATTTCGCCGACACCGAACGAGCTTGCCGTCTCCGGGTTCCGGAGCTGCTCCGGCACGCGCCAGAGCCCTGCCGCCTCACTCATCTCCATCACCGCTGTCGCGCCATTCTCGATCGCGCAGTACCGCGCCGTCACAATCGCGCCCAGCGGATCATGCACATTGCATTCCCGCCACTCGCCGCCCGCGGCGGCGCAAATCACTTCCGCCGTACCTTCGCCGCCATCAGCTACTGCCAGGTTAACGATTTGCGCGTCGGGCAATGCCTCCCGCAGACCGCTGGCGATATGCTGCGCCGCTTCGCGGGCGCGAAGTGAGCCTTTGAATTTATCAGGTGCGACGAGGATTCGCATCGTGGCGCAAGCGTCCTCGCTTGCGAGTCTGAAGCACGCAACCCAGAGGCTCGCGCTACATCAGCTTGCGTTCGAGGATCTCGCCCGCGAGCTGCGGGTTTGCTTTGCCCTTCGAGAGTTTCATCACCTGGCCTTTAAGAAAGTTGAGCGATGCCGCGTTGCCGGCGCGGAAGTCAGCGGCGGGTTTTGGATTCGCCGCGATGACCTGATCCGCCAGCGCCTCGATCACGCCGGTGTCGCTCAACTGCTCAATGCCCTTTTCACGCACGATCTCAGGCGCCAGCTTGCCACTCGCGAACATCTCCGCGAACACCTCCTTGCCTTGCTTGCTGCTGATCTTGCCGGAATCGATTAGGTTCACCAGCTCATCGAAAGCGTCAGGCGGCATCGGGCAATCGCTGATCGTGCGACCGGAACTCGCGAGGGCACTCTGCAGATCGTTCAGGATCCAATTCGCGACGCTCTTCGGCTTGTGCGCGTCTTTGGCAGCCGATTCAAAGTAGACCGCGAGCGCGAGATCATCCGCCAGCATGCCAGCGTCGTAGTCGCTAACCTCATATTCGCGAACGAAGCGCGCGCGTTTCGCATGCGGCAGCTCCGGCACACGCGGCCGCACTTCCTCCAGCAGCAGTTCGCTTTGCACCGGCACGAGATCGGGTTCCGGGAAATACCGGTAGTCGTGCGCTGATTCCTTGGTGCGCATGAGGAACGTCTGCCCGGCATCATCATCCCACCCGCGCGTCTCCTGCTGCAGCCTCTCGCCGTGCGTAAGCGCGGCGGTTTGCCGCTCGATCTCAAACGCAAGCGCGCGCCGAACGCCGCTGATCGAGTTCATGTTCTTGATCTCGATCTTGGCGCCGAGCTCCTGCTGCTTCGCGGGGCGCACCGACACATTGCAGTCGCAGCGCAGCTGCCCCTTCTCCATGTCTGCATCGCTGACGTTGCCGTAGATGAGGATCTGCTTGAGCGCGGTGAGAAAGGCGAACGCTTCCTCCGGTGAATCGATTTCAGGCTGCGTCACGATCTCCATCAATGGCGTCCCAGCGCGGTTAAAATCGATGCCTGTGCTCGTCTCGAAGTGAAAACTCTTGGCCACATCCTCCTCGAGGTGGATGCGCACGAGCGGCACCTGCTTCTCGCGGTCGACGACATCCTTCTGGGCGTCTTTCCGGTAGGCGGAGAGATGCAATGGCACCGCGCCGCGCGCACAGAGCGGCATGTCGTATTGCGAGATCTGGTAGTTCTTCGCGAGATCGGGGTAGAAGTAGTTCTTGCGGTCGAATTTGCAGACCGGTGCAATGTCGCAGCCCAGCATCAAACCCGTGAGCACGGTCAGCTTCAGTGCCTCATGGTTCATGACCGGCAGCGCGCCCGGCAACCCGAGGCAGATCGGGCACGTGTGCGTATTTGGCTCCGCGCCGAATTCAACCGGGCAGCCGCAGAACATCTTCGACCGCGTACGCAGCTGCACGTGAACCTCCAGCCCAATTGTCGCGATGTACACCGGCTACTCCCTCAGCGCGTGATCAAGCGCAGCCTTGAAGTCGATTCTCTTGATCTGCCGGCGAAGCTCTGGGTCGTTCGCCACTTCTATCAACCGGTCATCCTGCAGCAGCTCCCAAAGCCGGCCCTGCTCCAGCATGTTCGCGACTTCTGGATCAGCGCGCAGCGCGACGATCTGCGGGTTGTCCGCAAGCTCAACGATTCCGGGGTACGACAGAAAACGCGCGGCGCGTTCCGGCTTCGCGAACACTTCGCCGACTTTTCCGAGCGTGTCGTAACCCCCACCGGGCAGCGCGTCGGTCTGCTTCACCACCTCTCCGAACGAGCCGAGCTCCACGGATTTCTTCAGCCGCGCGAGTGCCATGCCGAAGCCGTCCTGCTGTGGCGCTTCGACAGGCGCGCGACGCATTGGTGCGGTCGACCGCGCGCCAGCGCGCTCTTCGAAACGCGGGATACGGCTGGGGCCGCTGGCATTGATCTGCGCTTCCGCGATCGCGCCTAACGAACGGATTCCGACCAGCATCAGCCAGATGAAGAACAACCCGAAGAACAGGCCGATGAACGCGCCGGTAAACCCGTAGACCAGGCGCACGATTCCGGACTCCTGCTGGCCGGTGCGCTTGAAGAGGATCGTGCCGAGGGTGTTGATGAGCGAGTAAACGATCGTGGCGAGGATCACGCCCGCGATTGCCGAGATGATGAAGTCCGGTACTTTGATGAGCGGACGCAGCCATGGAACGGCGAGCTGGCCGCCGAAGAGCGCAGTCGTGTAAGCGGCGACAAGCGCCCCGATGCGCACCAGTTGCCGCGGCAGCCCGAGATGCCAGCCGCGCACGATCTGCAGGAGCAGCAGGACACCCGCGAACGACAAAAAAATCGTCTGCCACAGTGGCGAGCCGGAGACGAGGTCGGGCTTCATGTAAAGGTTCGGGTCGGGCACGCGCCGAGGGCAAAGTAGCGCACGCGTCCCGCTTGCGTCTAAACCAACTCGCAAGCCACAGGCTTGCGCTACACTTTAATCGCGCGCTGACGTAAGGCGTGGTCGCAAATCACCAGCGCTGCCATCGCTTCCACCATCGGTACGGCGCGCGGCAGCACGCAGGGGTCGTGGCGACCGCCCGGTGCGATGGTTGTTTCTTCGCCCGAGGTCGTGACCGTTTGCTGCTCGCGTCGGATCGTGGATGTCGGTTTGAATGCGACGCGGAACACGATGTCCTCGCCATTACTGATGCCGCCCTGCACACCGCCCGAGAAGTTCGTCGTCGTTCGAACCCGACCTTCGCGCGTTTCGAACAGGTCGTTGTGCTCGCTGCCGCGCATCGTCACCGCGGAAAACCCGGAGCCGATCTCGAAGCCCTTCGTCGCGGGCAGGCTCAACGTTGCCTTCGCGAGTTCGGCTTCCAGCTTGTCGAAGACCGGCTCGCCCAGGCCCGCATCGATGCCGCGTATCACGCATTCGATCGTTCCTCCCACGGAGTCGCCTTCGCGCCGCACACGGTCGATGAGCTGCATCATGATCTTCGCGGCGGCTTCGTCCGGGCAGCGCACCGCGTTCCGATCAACATCGGCGCGTGTGACGCGTTCCGAATCGATTTTCGCCATCACTTCGTGCACCTGCGTCACGTAGGCCACGAGTTCGAACTCGGGGAATAAGTTGCGCAAGATCAGCTGCGCGACGGCACCAGCCGCGACACGGCCGATCGTCTCGCGCGCCGACGCTCGTCCCCCACCCTGCCAGTTCCGAATCCCATACTTCGCCTCATACGTGTAGTCGGCATG
>DATHXZ010000143.1:0-5093 GCA_035459405.1 Chthoniobacterales bacterium | reverse complement strand
CCGCACGCCGATGTTCTTCGTAAAGTGGCGTGGATTTCGAGGCGTCTTCGGTCACGGGCGTGACGGTAGGCGGCGCGTCTGGTGGCGTCAACGCACGCACCTGTAGCCGGGGACGCTGACCCCGGCAGGTCTTACGCGTCGTCACGTTTTCGACCAGTCGAGGACAGCGTTCTCGGCTACAGTTCGGCGGTCACAGACCGCCGCTACAGGGGGCGCTTACGATGATTAACCGATGACCCTGCTGGATAAACTGGAGCGCCGCCTCGGCTGGATCGCGATTCCCAGCCTGATCCGCATCGTGGTGGCATTCACGGCGCTCGTCTGTGTGCTGGCGTACGTGGACCCGAATTTCCTCAGGGTCCTCGATCTCGATCCGGCACGTGTCGCGCGCGGCGAGGTCTGGCGGCTCTTCACGTACCTGTTTATCCCGAGATCGCCGGTGCAGCCAGATGCGATGCTCTCACCGCTTTGGGCGGTCCTCGCGCTCTGGTTTCTCTGGTTCATTGGCGATGGGCTCGAGCGCGCCTGGGGGGCGTTCCGGCTCACGCTTTACGTTTTTGTAGGGATGATCGGCACGACGGTCGCGGCCTTCCTCTTCGGCGCGCAGTTCTCAAATACGATGCTGGCGGCTTCGTTGTTGTTTGCGTTTGCCTGGTTCTACCCGGACGAGGTGATCTACGTGTTCTTCATCCTGCCGATGAAGTTCAAGTGGATCGCATGGATCACGGCCGCGTTTCTCATCTACGGCTTCGTCACCGGACCGATTGCGTACAAGGTGGCGATGCTCGTCGCGCTCAGTAATTACTTCCTCTTTTTCGGCCCGGAGCTGTTCACGCAAGCACGGCAGCGCAAGCAGGTGGCGGAGCGCCGCAAGCGGTTCGAAGTGCAGACGCGATCCGAGACCGAGCCGCTGCACAAGTGCGCCGTCTGCGGTGCGACCGAGCTGAGCGATCCGAATCGCGAGTTTCGCGTGTCGCGCGACGGCGAGGAATACTGCATCGAGCATCTGCCAAGTGCGACGCCTGCGGCGGCAGCGCAGCGTTAGCCCGCGCGCTGTAGCCGCCTCCCTGCGGGAGGCGCGAGCGGTGCAACACACACTTCGCCACCGGGCGCTTCGCACAGCGAAGCGGCTACAGAACAACCGCGCCACGATTCGCATCGCTTGACCCGCTCCCTCGCGACGCAGACACTCGGACGCATGACAGACGCGGGAACGCCGCCGCTCGTCCCGGAGCAAGGCTGGCATTGTTTGCATCTCTTCTACCGGATCGAATTCGGGCAGTGGCAGCTGCTCACCGGTGACGAACAGCGCGAAGGCAAAACCCGCCTCGCTGAACTCGTGCAGGAAGTGCGGGCGATGCAATCCACCCAGCTGCTCACGCTGAGCATCGTGACCCCGAAAGCCGACCTCGGCTTCATGTTGATTACCCCCGACCTGCACGCCGCGAACCGCATTGAGAAACAACTCAGCCTGGCGCTCGGAGCCGACGTTCTCTCGCCGGTCTACAGCTATCTCTCACTCACCGAAGAGAGCGAATACCGGACGAGCGCCGAGGATTACGCGCACGTGCTGGTCGACGAGCAGAAGATCGAACGCGCCTCGGAGGAATTCGAAAACGCAATGGCCGCGTTCGACGAGCGGATGAAGCATTACCGCCACGAGCGCGTTTACCCGACGCTGCCCGACTGGCCGGTCGTCTGTTTCTACAACATGAGCAAACGCCGCGGCGAACAGCGCAACTGGTATTCGCTGCCACTGGAGGAGCGGCGGCGTCTGATGCTCGGCCACGGTGCCGTCGGCCGCCAGTACGCCGGGCGTGTGAAGCAGCTCATCACCGGCTCGACCGGCCTCGACGACGCGGAGTGGGGCGTGACGCTGTTCGCGCGCGACACCTTCCAGATAAAATCGATCGTCTACGAGATGCGCTTCGATCCGGTCAGCGCTGAGTTCGGTGAGTTCGGCGAATTTTTCATCGGCCTGCAACTGCCGCTCGACGAGTTGTTCCGCCGGTTGCAGCTGTAGCGACTCATACTCATAATCCTAATCTTGCTCCTAATCTCATCCGCGGCGCCGCGCAGAGGATTAGGAGTAGGATTAGGAGTAGGATTGGGAGTACGAGCAGGAGTGTACAGGATGGGTGGCAGAGTGGTCTAATGCGCACGCCTGGAAAGCGTGTTTGCCGAAAGGCAACCAGGGTTCGAATCCCTGCCCATCCGCGCGGCTTTCTCTTGCACGGTTTTGCGGCCGTTCTGTTCGCGTGTGCGACGATAACCGGGGGTGCCCAGCAGCGCGCGGGCGGTGATCCGGTCGATGCGGCGAAGCGCGAGTTTCAGCAGGGCAATTTCGACGCGGCGCTCGCGATCCTTGATGAGCTCGACAAGCCCGGCAGCCCGCGCGCGCAATCGCTCGACCTCCGCGGCTCAGTTCTGTTAGAGCAGCGCAAACTCGACGAAGCATTCGCAGCCTTCAGAGCCGCGCACGAAACAGAGCCGGCACTCTTCGCGCTGCGTCTTCACATCGGCGACGCGTTGCTGCGCCAGCAGAAGTGGGATGAAGCGCGCGCTGCCTACGAGGTCGTGATGCAGGAGACGAACATCCTCATGTCGCACGAGAAGTTACGGTTCGCTGTGCTCCTGACCTATCTCGGCGACGGCGACAAAGAAGGCGGGCAGCCCGCATTGGGCCGCATCACATTCCGACTGAGACACCGGCCTACTACTACGCGCAGGCAGCATGGGCGTTTGCGAACGGCAAGAAGCGCGATGGCGACAAATGAATGCGGACCGCAGGCGACATCTTCGACGCGAAGACGACCGCCTGGTTTGCGCGCCCGCTCTTCGAGCTCGGCTGGATAAAGGCAAAGCCGCCGTTAGGCACGGAGTAGGGCGGCTATGACTCGCCTGCTTCGCGCCGCGTCAGTATCTGGACGTTCTGGCGAATCTTGACGATGCTCGAGGCGGGCAGCACGCCGCGAAAGTTTGCGCCTGGATAGACGATCGAGTCACGCCCGAGCACTGAGCCGGGGTTGATCACCGCATTGCATCCGATCTCCGTTCGATCACCAATGATCGCGCCGAATTTCTTCAGCCCGGTCGCGATGTTGCCGTCATTCGCGGTGACGTGAATCTCGCGGTGGTCGAGTTTCACGTTCGACAGGATGACGCCTGCACCGAGGTGTGCTTTGTAGCCGAGGATCGAGTCGCCGAGATAATTGAAGTGCGGCACCTGCGCGTCATCGAACAGGATGGAATTCTTGAACTCGCATGAGTTCCCCATCACCACGTTGTCGCCGACGATGACGTTCTCGCGCACGTAGCAACCGCTGCGGATGTGGCAGTTCTCGCCGATCCACGCCGGTCCTTTCAGCACCGCGCCCTGCTCGATGACAGTGCCGTTACCGACGAAGACGGCATTGCTGATGAATGGCTTTCCGACGAGCTGACCAAGCACCGCCGGCTTCAGCCGAAACTGCAGGTAGCTCGCGATCTGCTTGAGCGCGTCCCAGACGTATTTCTGATTCTCGAACAGCTTCGAATGCGCCGTGTGCTCGAGATCGAGGAATTCATCCGGCGCAAACATGTGAGGTCAGCTGGCTCCGCCGCGTTTTGTGATCTTCTGGCCGTCCTTCGTGTCGCGAATTTCCCAGCCAAGCGCCGCGAGCTCGTCGCGCAATTCATCACTTTTCCGCCATTCCTTGGCAAGCCTCGCCTGCGCGCGCGCTTCAACGAGAGCCGTGATATTCGGCGGCACGCTGGTGTCTTCGCCCGTGAGCGCGAGCACGGTGTCGATCCTGTTCCACCACTCGAGCCAACCGCGAGCGGCCGAAGCATCGAGCGTTCCGGCATCGAGGGCGCGATTCGTCTCGCGAATGGTCTCGAACAGGAAGCCGAGCGCCGCGGAGATGTTCAGATCATCATCCAGGGCTTCTGCAAAGTAGCGCAAGCTTGCAGCTTGCTCTGGCGTCGAACCAGCAAGGGAGAGGCTTGCGCTACGTTCCCGCAACCGCGCCGACCAATCATCGACCCTTCCAAGAGCCTGCCGCGACTCGTCCATTCCTTCCCACGTGAAGTTGAGCGGCGCGCGATAATGCACGCGTATCAACGCGAAACGCGCCTCGCGTCCGGTGTACCCTTTCGCGAGCACATCCCGCAGGGTGTGGAAGTTGCCTAAGGACTTCGACATCTTCTGCGCGTCGACCTGCAGGTGCGCACAATGCAGCCAGTACCGCACGAACTGCTTGCCGGTCACACCCTCCGTCTGCGCGATCTCGGCCTCGTGATGCGGGAAGATATTGTCCACGCCGCCGCAATGGATGTCGAGCTGCTCGCCCAGCAGCTGCGTCGACATCGCACTGCATTCGATATGCCAGCCCGGCCGACCCGGCCCCCAGGGGCTGTCCCAACGCACGGCGCCATCTGCTTCATCCCAGGCTTTCCACAAGGCGAAGTCGCCGACGTGTTCCTTCTCGTATTCGTCGTTCTTCACGCGCCCGGTCGATTGCAGCTCGTCCAGATTGAAGTGCGCGAGCTTGCCGTATCCCGGGAAGTTCTTGATCCGGAAGTAGACCGACTTGTCTTCCGCCTCGTAGGCGAGGCCGCGCGAGATCAACCTCTCAGTCATCGCAATCATCGCGCGCACGTGTTGCTCCTCCGTCGCTCGCGGATACGTATCAGCCCGCTTGATTCGTAGCGCGTCGAGATCTTCGAAAAACGCGCGCGTGAACGGCTCGGTGAACTCGTTCAGCGAGACGCCGGCTTCCCGGCATCCGCGGATCGTCTTGTCGTCCACGTCCGTGATGTTCATCACGCGTCGCACGTGGAAGCCGCGCAATTCGAGATGCCGTTGCAGCAGATCTTCGAAGAGGTAAGCGCGGAAGTTTCCGATATGCGCATAGCTGTATACCGTCGGGCCGCAGGTGTACATCTTCACCGTACGCCCGTCCGACGCGATCGGGCGGAACTCCTCCAGCGCGCGCGAGTAGGTGTTGAAGAAGCGCAGCGCCATCGTTCCCGATCAGTTCGACGTTGAACGTTGGACGTTGAACGTTGGACGTTTGTCTTCAGTGTCCGTCGACAGCGCCGGCAGAAAAGGA
>DATHXZ010000142.1:0-1961 GCA_035459405.1 Chthoniobacterales bacterium | reverse complement strand
TTGCAATTGCGCGACGTCAATGGCGTGCAGTTCCTCGATGACAGCTACAACGCTAATCCTGACTCGATGAAGGCGGCGCTTCGCACGCTGGTTGAGCTCGAGACGGAAGGCCGCAGGATCGCAGTGCTCGGCCAGATGGGTGAGCTCGGCGCGCAATCCGAAGCCGGCCACACTGAAGTCGGACAGGCGATCGTGACACTGGGGATTGATCAGCTGATCACGGTCGGTGAAGTGGCCGCAACCATCTCCCGCGCAGCGTCAGCCGCCGGACTCGAGGATAGTTTCAACGTTTCCAGTCACGCTGAAGCCGCCGACCTGCTCGCTGATCAAACGAGCACGGGCGATCTCGTCCTTATCAAAGGCAGCCGCTCGGCGCGTATGGAGCGGGTGCTCGAAGAATTCGCCGCGCGCGAACCAGCAGGAGGAATCGCGCGATGATGTATTACCTCCATCTCTTCGGAGAACAGGTCGCAGGCCTGAACGTCTTCACGTACGTGACATTTCGCGCGGTCGCGGCCGCAATCACAGCGTTCGCGATCTCGCTTATCTTCGGCAATTTCGTCATCCGGAAGCTGATCTCGCTCAAAGTCGGCCAGCCGATCCGCACCGCTGCGGAAGTTCATCGTCTTGCGGAATTGCATGGCGGCAAAGCAGGTATTCCGACAATGGGCGGCGTCCTCATCATCGGCGCCGTCTTCGTCGCCAGTGTGCTATGGGCACGGAGCGACAATCGCTTCGTCTGGCTTGCGCTCTTCTCGATGACGGTGCTCGGCGGACTCGGATTTGCAGACGACTATCTGAAAGTCACGAAGAAGAAGTCCGACGGAATCAGCGGCCGCAAAAAGCTAGTGGTGCAACTGTTCGTCGCCGGTGTGATTACCGCCGCATTTCTCACCAGCCCGCTGCTCGAAGTGCAGGCGCGCTCGCTTTACCTGCCGTTCTTCAAGGCGCCCGTCATCGTGAACATGGGCCTGTTCACGTTCGTCTTCTTCGCGATCGTGATCGCCGGCGCATCCAACGCCGTGAATCTCACCGACGGCCTCGATGGTCTTGCGATCGGGTGCACGATCACCGTCGCATTCGCTTACGCGCTGCTCACCTATGCAGGCGGAAATTTCCGCATCGCCGAATACCTGCAGGTCCCATTCTACCCGTTCACCGGGGAGCTGACCGTCGTCTGCTCTGCGCTCGTCGGCGCGGGTCTCGGCTTCCTCTGGTTCAACTGCTATCCGGCCCGCGTGTTTATGGGCGACACCGGCTCGCTCGCGATCGGCGGCTTGATTGGCGTCGTCGCGATCTGCTGCAAACAGGAGCTGCTGCTCGCAGTCGTCGGCGGCGTGTTCGTGATCGAAGCGACCTCGGTAATCCTGCAGGTGCTGAGCTTCAAGAGCACCGGTAAGCGAATCTTCCTGATGTCGCCGCTGCATCATCACTTCGAGCTCAGCGGGTGGAAGGAGAACACCGTCATCGTCCGGTTCTGGATCCTCTCCGCGGTGTTCGCGTTGCTCGGGTTAGCTACCCTGAAGCTGAGGTAAACTTGTGCACGTCAGGTCCTGTCATGTCGCCTACGTCGCGCCCTTCAATGAGGTAGGGACGCCGCGCTACGGCGTTCTAGCCGCGTCGCAAACAGGCGAACCTGCGTGCGTCCATCGCGTGGATCACCCCGCTCGGACAGCGCGGCGCGCTGTCCCTACGGTTTCGTAAGGCGATGCGTTACACCGACAGAAACGTGGCAGTCCTGGGTGCGGGATTGAGCGGCACGGCCGCAGCGCTGCTGCTGCAGGACGAAGGCGCGCGTGTGACGGTGCTCGACAGCGCGGACGAACGCACTCGGCTGAAGACCACGGTCGACAACCTGCGCGGCCGCGGTATCAACGTGATCTGCGGACCGGACGCCGAACGTGACTCGTCGCACTACGAAATGGTCGTGCTGAGTCCCGGAATCGATCCGACATCGCCGC
>DATHXZ010000141.1:0-5112 GCA_035459405.1 Chthoniobacterales bacterium | reverse complement strand
TGTTCTTCTCGCGCCCCAGATAGATCATCGAGTGGGTGATCGGCGGGTCGCGATTGATGTCGTACGTGCCCGTCCAAAACATCAGGTCGCCGGGCTTCAGCGCCTCCAGCTCGAATGACTCATCGCTCTTGCTGACGACGGCCTGAAAGCTGCCGCTTTTCCGCACCCACACATATTGCTGGCTGGAATCACGCGGCACATCCGTGAAGCCGTTTTCGCGCAACAGATAGTAGACGAACCCGGAGCAATCCATCCCGCCGTTCGCCGGATCGGCCGAGCCATATTTGTAACTGAGGTTCCGGCCGGCGAGCGCGAGCGACGACTCGACCAGCTTCTTCACCGCGGGTGGATACGTTTCGAAATCCTTCAATTCGCCCGGTGCAATCGTCAAGCCGCCCGGTCGATCTTTAAACCCTTCCGGCGACGGCGCCGGAGTCGTTCCGGGTGGAGGTGTTGAGTCGCCGCCTTCAGCCGGGGACGGGCTCGGTGTCACCTCCGGCGATGGTGTTGGAGTGACACTCGGGGAAGGACTCGGCGACGCCTTCTTTTTGCCGCCTTTGCGCGCAGGAGATGGAGAGTTTGCCGGCGTCGCCGATGCGGCTGGCGTCGGCGAAGTTGTGGGTTTCGGCGAGCTGGTCGGCTTTGGCGTTGCGCTCCCTCTCGGCGTCGGAGACGGCGAGCCTTTCGAGCTGGGCGACGGAGTCGGTGATCTCTTCTTCTTCGTCGTCGCGGCGCTTGTGCTCTTTTTCTTCTTCGGCGTCGGCGTCGGCTCGAAGATGCTCTTGATCTTGTCGCCTAACGACTGCGCCTGCGTTGGCGGAGCGACGAACCCGAATGCGAGCGCGAGTGGCAGGAGCACGACGTAGACCCTGCGAAGTGCGTGCCGTTGTAGGCCGTCTGTGTCAGACGCCGCTCGGGGGTGGCGTTTCACAGAAACACCGTACAATCTTGAACCAAGGCCATGTTCAACTCGCGAGCTCCCGCAGGATTGCTTTGTTCAGGCGAATCCCCGCGTCGAAGTTCTCGAGCGGGAAGTTCTCGTTAGGCGAATGCGCGCGGCAATCGGCTAGCGCCAGGCCGAGCAGAAGTGTTTCGACTCCGAGGATTGTGCGGAACTGCGATGTGATCGGAATGCTTCCGCCCTCGCGGATGAGCGCCGGCTCCTTGCCGTCAAAGGCGTCGCGCAACGCGCGCTGCGCCGCCTGGCCGACGGCTGAGTGCGGGTCCGTGAGATACCAGGGACCGCTGTGTCCATCAGTGATCTCGAGCGTCACACCCGGCGGGCAATTCGCGCGCAGATGCTTCTTCGCCAGCTCGAGAATCTCCGCGCCCTCCTGGTTCGGCACGAGCCGGAATGTCAGCTTCGCAAACGCGTGGCTCGCGATGACCGTCTTCGTGCCGGGTCCCTGGTAACCGCCGCCGATGCCGTTGATCTCGGCCGTGGGGCGCGCCCAGAGCCGCTCGAGCGTGCTGTAGCCAGCCTCGCCAAACAATCCCGGCGAGCCGGTCTCGCCGAGGATCTCCTTGTCGCCATCGAGCGGGAGCTTGCTCCACATGTCGCGCTCCCAATCTTCGAGCGGCTTCACCTTGTCATAGAACCCCGGAATCGCGACGCGCCCTTCGCCGTCGTGCACCGTCGCGAGCAGCTGCGCGAGTGCTGTGATCGGATTCGCGACCGCGCCGCCGAACATTCCCGAATGAAGATCCATCTTCGCTCCGGTGATCTTGATCTCCAGCGCGGTCACGCCGCGTAGTCCGTAGCTCAACGTCGGCGTGCCGCGCGCCACCATTCCGGTGTCCGACACCACAACGACGTCGCAGCGCAACGCATCCAGGTTTTGTGTGAGGAAATTGCCGAGATTGCCGCTCCCGATCTCCTCTTCGCCTTCGATGATGAAGTGCAGGTTCACCGGCAACTCGCCGTCGCGCTCGATCGTCTCCTGCACGCCAAGGATGTGCGCCAGGATCTGGCCCTTGTTGTCCGTTGAGCCTCGTGCGAAGACGTAGCCGTTCTTCAGTACCGGATCGAACGGCGGCGAATCCCATAGCTCGAGCGGATCCGGCGGCTGCACATCGTAGTGGCCGTAGATCATCACCGTCTTGCGGCCAGGCTGATGTTGATTCCGCGCCCAGACGACCGGGTGGCCCGGCGTCGGCATCAGCTTCGCTTCCAGGCCAATGGCGGTGAGCTTTTCGACCAGCCAGTGCGCGCAATGTGCGACGTCGTCCGTGTGTGCTTCGTCAGTCGAGACGCTGGGGAAACGCAGGAACTGGTGGTAATCCTCGAGATGGCTGGCGCGCATAGATCGCAGAGCCTAATCCACGTTCGCCCTGTTTGCGCAAGCGTTCTCCCGGGCTGCCACCGCTGCTGTAGCCGCTTCGCTATGCGAAGCGCCGCCGGCGTGTTCTTGCAACCGCGCGCCGCGCGACCCGCAGGGACGCGGCTACAGGTCAGCCTCGAAAAGCTTGTCTACTCGATCGCCGCCGCGCAACCTGCCGCATGCGTCCATCAGACCCCGAACCGAACCACGATGGCGGGCTCGTCCGCGCACTCGGCGTCGCCGGTCTTGCCGCCAACATCGTCAACACGACCATCGGCGCCGGTATCTTCGTGCTGCCCGCCTCAGTCGCGCTGCTCATGGGCGCCGCTGCGCCACTGGCGTTCGTCGTCTGCGCCGCCGCCATGGGGCTGATGGTCACATCGTTTGCACTCGCCGGCAGTCGCGTCTCCGTCACCGGCGGAATCTTCGGTTATGCCGAAACGGCATTTGGCCGCTACTTCGGATTCATCGCCGGCGCCCTGCTCTTCATCAACGCCTGCCTTGGGGTGTCGAGCGTCGGCAGCGCGTTCACCGGTTTCGTCGGCAAGGTCTTCCCTGTGATGGCGAATCAGACCGCGAAAATGTTGCTGTTGCTGGTTGTTTTCACCGTGCTGGCCGCCATCAACATCCGCGGCGTCAAATCGGGCGCGCGCGCGGTCGGCACCGTCACAATCGCGAAGCTGATCCCGATCTTCGTCTTCATCGGCGCGGGGCTGTTCTTTATCCGGCCGGAGCTGATTGCATGGCCCGGCTGGCCCGGCGCTAAACCGCTCGGCGAATCCGTTTTGCTGCTGGTGTTCGCCTTCTCGGGAATCGAGATCGCGCTGGCTCCGAGTGGCGAGGTGAAAAATCCGGCGCGGACCGTTCCGCGGGCCATCTTCGGCGCACTCCTCACGACTACCCTGCTCTACATCGGAATTCAATTCGTCACACAAGGCGTGCTCGGCGCCGACATGCCGCAGCACAAGGAAGCGCCGCTGGCCGAAGCCGCCTCGCGTTTCCTGGGCACCGCCGGCGTTCTCCTGATCTCGGTCGGCGCAATCGTCTCCGCGTTCGGCTTCATCACCAGCGACATGCTCAGCTCGCCGCGCACTCTCTACGCGCTGAGCTCCGACGGGATCGTGCCGACGTTCTTCGCGCGCGTGCATCCGCGTTTCCGGACGCCATACGTCGCGATCATCACTTACGCCGTCATCACATACCTCCTCGCGTTCAGCTCGACATTCGAGCAGCTCGTGGTGCTCTCGAATGTCACGCTGCTCCTTCTATACCTGCTCGGCTGTTCTTCGGCGCTTGTCTTGATGCGACGCGACGTGAGGACGGCCGGGGAACCTTTGCACTTCCCCGGTGCCGTCGCGGTGCCAATCCTCGCGTCAGTTGTGATCATCTGGATCCTGTCGCATGCGACGGCCAAGGAGCTTGGCTTAAGCGCCGCGTACCTCGGGCTGGCGTCAGTGCTCTACGTTTTCAGACGCCGATTCGCGCCGGCGAGCGGCGTTCCGCCAGGTTAGCTGCGCCACAATATGTGGTGTTCAGCGTGGGCGGGACGCCCATTTAGTAGTAGGAAAAGGCTTGTCACTTGCCTGCCGTTGCGATAAGCAACTTTCAGCGGCGAAGCCGCCTTTCCTGCATGCATCTCCAATCGCTTGAGCTCGTCGGCTTCAAGTCCTTCGCCGACAAAACCATCTTCAACTTCCACGAGGGCGTCACCGCCGTCGTCGGCCCGAACGGCTGCGGTAAATCGAACGTGCTCGATGCCGTCCGCTGGGTCCTTGGCGAGCAATCTGCCAAAGCCCTCCGCGGCGGCGAGATGGCGGACGTCATCTTTAATGGCACCGACAACCGAAAACCCGTCGGCTTCGCCGAAGTGTCGCTGACATTCACCGATTGCGCCCAGGAGCTCGGCGTCGACTGGCATGAGGTGCGCGTCTCGCGCCGCGTCTACCGCGACGGTAATTCGGAGTATTTCCTGAACAAAACCGGGTGCCGCCTGCGCGACATCCAGAGCCTCTTCGCCGACACCGGTGTCGGGCGCAGCGCCTACTCAATCATGGAGCAGGGCAAGATCGACCTCATCCTCAGCTCGCGCCCCGAAGACCGCCGCATGGTGTTCGAGGAAGCGGCGGGAATCACGAAATACAAAGGCCAGAAGAAGGAGGCGATGCGAAAGCTCGAGGCGACCGGAGCCAACCTCCTGCGCATCGGCGACATCATCAAAGAAGTGAAGCGCCAGATCGGCTCTTTGCAGCGTCAGGCGGGCAAAGCGCGGCGCTACCAGTCGTTGATGACCGATCTCCAGGTGCTCGACACGCATCACTCGCACCACAAGCTGCAAGAGCTCGAAGCGGAGCTGAACCGTTGCCGCGAACAGATCGCGCGCTTCGAGGAGCGCGACCGCGAGACGCTGGCGAAGATCGAAGCGAGCGAGACCGAACTCGCCAGCCGTCGCGGCGAGCTGGACGAAATCGACACCCGCATCGGCGATGCGCGCGCCGAGGTGCAGCGGTTACACAGCGAGATGTCCGCACATCGTAGCCGAATCGAGTTCAACCGCCAGCGCGCACAGGAACTCTCCGAGCTGATCGACCGCTATACGAACGACATCGCTGCCGCCGAGACAAAACGCACCGAGCAGGCGAATCAGATCAGCGAAGCCGACGCGCTGATCGAGAAGACCAATCGTCTGCTGGAAGCCAAACGCACCGAGCTCGCCGAGCTGACAGCGAAAGCAGCGCATCTTCGCGCCGAGCGCGCCCATCGCGACGCTGAACTGCAGGGGCTGCAACTCGCA
>DATHXZ010000140.1:0-3792 GCA_035459405.1 Chthoniobacterales bacterium | reverse complement strand
TTGGGCGCTAGGGTTCGGTCGAGCTTCGCGTAATTTGTGCGCGCGGCGACCTGCTCGAAGGCCCAGGACTCCTGCGCGTAGAATGGGTAGTTCGCCGCGCCCGCCGGCTTGTATCTCCAGTGCTTGTACATCCAGAGCCATGGCGCAGGGTTCCGCCGCACCATGGGTTCGACGGCATCCCAGCACGCTTGGGCGATCTCCTGGTGGGTCGATCCTTCACGCAGCTCCACCTTCGGGTGCGCCACGACGCGATACCGCCCAGCCGGCAACGGCTCGCAATGCACAGGGATGATGGGCGCGCCGGTTCGATCCTGCAGCCACGCATGCGCCACGGTTACGATCGTCTTCAGCCCGAAGCATTCGATCACCACTGTCGGCTGATGCGGCGGCAACGTCGTGTCGACGAGCAACGCCACGCGTCCTTTCTTCCGTAGCGTTTTGTAGAGGCGGATGATCGCGCCCTCCCGCTCGACGACGGTGTGGCCAGATTGCTCCCGCAGCTTGATGAAGAACTCGTCCAGCAGCGGATTCTTGAACTCCTGGGTCGTGATCGCGCACGGAAAGCCGATCCACGCAGTCGCCAGTCCGAGCCACTCGAAATTGCCGTAGTGAAACGTGCCGACGATGCAGCTATTCGAGGGCGCGATTTCGCTGGCAGCACGCTCGACACCTTCAAACTCGACATAGTCGTGCAGCGTTTCGCGGCTGAGGCGCGGGCTCCAGAACAGGTCCAGCATCGTGCGGGCGAAGTGCTGATAGGATTCCCGCACAATCTGCTCGCGCCGTGTCGGTGAAACTCCGTCGCCGAACGCAGCTTCAAGGTTGCTGAGCGAAACACGCCTGCCGGGCCGGTCGAACGTGGCCGCGATCGTGCCGGCGAACCCCGCCAGATCGTAACACGCTCGGCGCGAGAGCAGCGGCACGAGCTTCAGCGCAGTGACAAGCGCCAGCCACTCGAGCCGGTAGCGAGCCTTCTTCCAAAGCGCCTTCACGCGCGAAGCTTAAGCATTCTTCGGTGCAGCGGCTAACGAAACGGTCCGATCGCGTCGCGATGGAGCCACTCGCATTCGCGCAGCCGTTTCATCTCACGTGATGCACGCGTCGCCATCGCCCGAGCAAGACCCACGGGCACCTTTGCGTCACCCTTCGTTTGCGGAGGCGTTTCGCTTCTGGCTCCAGCTCGGTTTTGTTTCGTTCGGCGGGCCCGCCGGCCAGATCGCGATCATGCAGACCGAGCTCGTCGAGAAACGCCGCTGGATCGGTCAGTCGCGATTCCTGCACGCTCTCAATTTTTGCATGCTTCTTCCCGGACCAGAGGCGCAACAGCTCGCCATCTACATCGGGTGGCTGCTGCACCCAACCTGGGGCGGCATCGTCGCTGGCGCGCTCTTCGTTTTCCCATCCATGTTCATCCTCTGGGGACTTAGCTTCGTCTATGTTGCGTACGGGAAAGTACCTTTGATCGCTGCCATTTTTTACGGGCTCAAACCGGCCGTGATTGCGATCGTCACCGCCGCAGTCATTCGAATCGGGCGCAAGGCGCTGAAGAACGAAGTGATGTGGTCCATCGCTGCGCTGGCGTTCGCCGCCATCTTCTTCTTTGAGGTTCCATTTCCGTTGATCGTGTTGAGCGCCGGGCTGGCTGGGTTGATCGGCGCCAGCGTGTGGCCCTCCAAGTTCGCCTCCACGAGTGGACACGCTCCCGTTCCTGCAGGGGCGAGTGTTCTGGGCGATGAAGATGTTTCCGCCGAGCATACCGCCGCATCGTGGGGGCGCGTGGTCCGCATTCTAGCGCTGGGTCTGGGGCTCTGGTGGGCGCCGCTTCTGCTCGTCGGTGCCTGGCACGGCTGGGACAGCACGTTGTTCCGCGAAGGTGTGTTCTTCAGCAAAGCCGCGGTCGTGACATTCGGTGGGGCGTATGCCGTCCTGCCTTACGTCGCGCAGCAGGCGGTCGAGCAATTTGGCTGGCTTCAAACTGGCCAGATGATGGACGGCTTGGGTCTTGCCGAGACGACTCCGGGCCCGCTCATCATGGTGCTACAGTTCGTCGGCTTTATCGGCGCGTGGAACCATCCCGGGGCGCTGCCGCCGCTCCTCGCTGCCACGCTGGGAGCTCTGATCACGACGTGGGTGACGTTCGTCCCTTGCTTCGTCTGGATTTTTGTCGGTGCACCGTACGTCGAGCGCCTGCGTGGGAACGCGGCGTTATCGGCTGCGCTCTCGGCGGTCACAGCAGCGGTCGTCGGCGTGATCTTGAACCTGGCAGTCTGGTTCGGGCGCCATGTGATCCTCCCGAATGCTGCGGGGGTCGACTGGACTGCGCTTGTGATTGCCGTCCTCGCGTTCGTCGGGATGGTGCGCTGGAAGTGGGGCGTTATATCTGTCGTGATCGGCGGCGGGCTGGCAGGGCTTCTCACCCAACTCGCTTTTCAGCCGCAGTAGACTCTCGTTCGCGCATCCGAACCGGCGACGCAGGAATTGTATCAAGCACGACCCGGTCAGGCGCGGCGAAGCGTCCGAAGGCGAGGACGCCGGTGGGACATTCGGTCACGCAGGCTGAGCAGCGCACGCATTGCGGGTCCTCCATCGGCACGCCTTTGTTCGCGAAGTTCATCACGTCGATGCCTTGATGGCAGACCGAAGTGCAGACGTTGCACGAAATGCATTTCTCCTTCTCGGGGAAAATCCGGAAACGCGAGAAGCGCGTGTAGATGTGCATGAGCGCGGCGAGCGGACAGGCGAAGCGGCACCACACTCGTCCGCTAAAGTGCCAGTAGAAGCCGACGCCGATGATCCCGGCCCAGAGCAGGTCGACGAACCAAACGTAGTTGAAGACCGGCATCTGGCGGAAGACGTACTCGAATGCGCTGCCAAAGATCGACCCGGGCATCGCCCAGGAGAGGCTCCGCGTGATGAGAAGAAAGAACGCCATGCCGAGGAACACCTGGCCGAGCATGTTGAAGCGATTCCACCGTGGACCGTGCGGCATCTTCGTGCGGTGAGCGTCACCGAGCGTTTCAGCCAGCGCGCCGCAGGAGCAGATCCAACCGCAATACGCACCTTTCCCCCAGCGGCGGATGATCAGCGGAATCAGCACGAACGTCTGGACGAACGAAATAGCGAGCCACGTCCACATCGGCTGCTCGGTAAACACGTTCCAGACGAACAACGGCCACGCGAGAATCAGGCCAAACGCGCGCCAGTATTCGCGCCCATGTCCGTAGTTCGCCGCGGGGAACAGCGCGTCCGCGATCGTTTTGCCGATGCCGCCGTCGAACCAGCCGTTATTCCCCATCCACGGCAGCAGGATGTACGGCAAAACGAAAAGCGGGATTACCTGGAATGCCATCAGCGTGAGCGTCTGCTTGCGGATGTAAGGCGTGCCGCGCCGACGAATACGCCGGAAGCCGAATAACACGACGCACAGCGTGTAGGCAGACGAGTAGTAAAAACCCGGCTCGCCCAGCGTCACGCGTAGCGTGCCGAGCAAATTTGCTGGATTTGCGAACGCCGCGCCGAGAGAGGCCCACCAATCGGGAATGCCGAAGGGGAACCAGCGGTTCCGCTCGAACACCTCCGAGACGCCGAAGTAAACGCCGGCCTTCTTCCAGTGATAAATCACAATGCCGACGAGGAGGATCGCCGCCAGGCTGAGAGCGCGCGGCACGCGCCAATCTCCCGCGACATCGATCCCGCTACGCCGAAAGAAATCGAACGGCGCCTCGCGTCCGAGCATCGTGAAGACGACATCGTTAGGCAACGCGGATTCGCTGCCGTTCTTCAGGAACACCT
>DATHXZ010000139.1:0-2248 GCA_035459405.1 Chthoniobacterales bacterium | reverse complement strand
AGCAAACGCATCGGCATTTAGCGGCGCGAAACCTCGGAAAAGTGCGGCGCTGTTGCAGAGGAAGGTCCGCTCGCTTCGACCAGCAACAGCCAGCTCGGACGGTGAGATGCGATCCGTGATCTCACTGATGCGCGTGCTCGTTTCGGGCGGCAACGGACTGCGAGAGTAGCTCGTCGCGCCGCCGGCGCTGCCACTGTGCGCGAAAAGGACTTGCGGGAACGCGAGCAGCGTGAGGTATATCAACGCGATAACCGTCAGCGTGCGCTTCGACGTGCGGGCATATCTGCCTAATCTCGTCTTCGGCTCGCGCCGTTTGAAGCCGAGCAACCACAGCGCCCAGATATCAACGCTGTTCATTGGAGAAGCTCCTCGCCGTGAGCGCTGCAGGTGTCTTCATCGCCGCCGCTCGCATAAACCCCGGCCGCGTGCCTGTGCCCGGGCGGTTTCGGTGCGGCGTCGGCGTCGTCCTTCTTGTCTTTCTTAGACTCGTCTTCCTTCGGCTTGCCGATCTCTTTCACGCGCTCGGCGAGCGCTTTCTGGATCAGCGCGTCGCGTTGGGCGGCGAAGTTTTTCCGCGCTTCCATGTCCTCCGTGCGATCGAAATATTTGCGTCCGTCGATCCAGGTTTGCGTCGCATGCGTGTAGTTGGAGAGCGGGTGGCCGTTCCAGATTACGAAATCGGCGTCTTTACCGGGCTCGAGGGAGCCGACCTTCGCCTCGATGCGCAGCTGCTGGGCGGGGTAGATGGTGACGAGCTTCAACGCTTCTTCGGGGGACATGCCACCATACTTGGTCGACTTGGCCGCTTCCGTGTTCAGCCGGCGCGCGAGATCAGGGCTGTCGGAGTTGACCGATGTCAGCACGCGCTGCGCGTGCATGATGTGCGCGTTGTCCGGGATGGCGTCGAACGCCTCCCATTTGTAAGCCCACCAATCAGCGAAGGACGACGCACCGACGCCCATCTTCGCGATCTCGTCAGCGACTTTGTAGCCCTCGAGAATGTGCTGCAGCGTCGCCGGCTTGACGTTGAACTCGCCCATCACCTTCAGGAATGAGTGGATCTCATCCAGGCGATACGAATGGCAGTGGATCAATCGCTTGCCGCTCACAATCTCGGAAAGCGCTTCGAGTTGAAGATCGCGACGCGGCGGCAGGCCGTCCTTCTTCTTCATCGCCGCGTCATACTCCTGCGCGGCCCGGAAGCGGTCGCGAATGATCTGCTCGACGCCCATGCGGGTCTGCGGATAACGCGTGGATCTGCCCGGGCGATTCGATTGCTTGACGTTCTCGCCGAGTGCGAATTTCACGCCCGGCGCCGCATCCGCCATCTTCAGCTCTTCCGGCAGCGCGCCCCAGCGAAACTTGATGATCTGATTTTGTCCGCCGATCGGATTCGCGGAGCCGTGGAGAATGTTTGCCGCCGTCACTCCGCCGCCGAGCTGCCAGTAAATGTCGATGTCCGTCGCGTCAATCACGTCCGCGATGCGCACCTCACACGTGACGGCATGACTCGACTCGTTGACGCCCTTGCTGATCGCGGTGTGCGAATGGCAATCGATGATTCCCGGCGTCACATGCGCTCCCTGCGCGTCGACCACGGCTGCGCCGCCCGGTGCTTTCAGCCCCGGACCGACCGCCGAAATCTTGCCGTTCGTCACGAGCAGGACCGCGTTTTGCAAGGTGCCTTGTGCGGCGGAAGTCCAGATCGTTGCACCCCGCACGAGCACAGTCTGCGGCAACTCCGGTGGCGCAACGCGGCCGAATGCGCCAGCCGGGTAGGTCTCAGGAAAATCAAGCGGCCGGTCTCCGGGTGACGGTTTGTCGTCCGGCTTCTTCGCCGCGAACGGCGCGCTGCGTTTCGCACTCCAGCGAACGCTTGCACCTGCGGGCGCGTCACCACTGCCGGCGATCGCTTCTTCGATCAACCGCCCCGACAACCTGAATGCACCTTCCGCGGCGCCGAGCACTTTTGCAGGGACGACGAGCAGCACGGCGTCGCGCTTGGCAGAGAAACCGACCTTTTCGCCCCCAAGCTTGGCGTCCAGCTTGTCGATCTCTCCTTCGACAACGAGCGGCAGCGTCTTGCCGTCGACCGTCACCTCCCACGTGCCGCGTAAATCGCGCTCAGTGGCAACATCGTTGTCGTAGTAAAATCCATCGACCCACGTCGTCAGGACCTTCACTTCCTCGGCGAAGAGATCGCCGGACGCGACCACGAGGTTCCCGATGCGGCCGGGCGCGATCGTCC
>DATHXZ010000138.1:0-2940 GCA_035459405.1 Chthoniobacterales bacterium | reverse complement strand
CACTGCCGCGGCAAGCAGGCCGCGCCGAGCTTCCGGGTAACCGAATTTTGTCCGCTCCGCCGCGATGACGAAGTCGCACGCCGACGTGATCCCGGCGCCGCCCGCGACCGCCGCGCCGTGCACCGCCGCGATCGTGACGAGCCGGCTCTGGCTGATGGCGAGCAACATCTTCGCGACGAACCCGGCCGACTCGTGTGCCTTCTCGTGTTGCGAGACTTCCTGCAGATCGAGCCCGGTGCAGAATGCCTTGCCCGCGCCGCGCAGAATCAGGATGCGCTGCGTGGCATCGCGATCCGCGGCTTCAACCGCATCCGTCAGCTCACTCATCAGCTCGATGGTGAGCGAATTACGACGCTCCGGGCGGTTCAGCGTCAGGATGGTGGTGTGCGCGGATTGTCTTTCGACGAGGACGAGAGGCATGCGCTAGGTTGTTCGTCGGGAGATGGAATCCGTCAAGCTCATCGAATGTCCGCGCGACGCGTGGCAGGGACTAGCGAATCACATTCCGACAGAGACGAAGGTCGAGTATCTGCGCGCGTTGATTGCCGCCGGGTTTCGCCACATCGATGCGGTGAGCTTCGTTTCGCCGAAGGCAGTGCCGCAGATGGCGGACAGCGAACAAGTGCTGGCGCAGCTCGGTCGCGCGGATGGCGTGGAGATTATCGGTATCGTGGTGAACGAGAAGGGCGCGCAGCGTGCAATCGCCACGGGAGCTGTGACGACGCTCGGGTTTCCCTACTCAATTTCAGAGACGTTCTTGCGACGGAACCAGAACCAATCGTCTGAAGAGAACCGAGAGGTGTTAAAGGCGGTGGCTGAGCGGGCGAAAGGCGCCGGGTTGTCAGTAGTGGCTTACATCTCGATGGCGTTCGGAAATCCGTATGGTGATCCGTGGAGCGAGGAGGCAGTAGCGGAAGCGGTGCGCATCCTCGACGGTATCGGGGTGGACTCGATCTCGCTGGCCGACACGGTGGGGTCCGCGGAGCCGGAGATGATTCGAGCTGTGGTTACAGCAGTGTCCGAGCTTGTCGGCTGCGAAATCGGCGTGCACATGCACAGCACGCAAGCCGGCGCGGCTTCGAAGGTGCTCGCGGCCTACGATGCCGGTTGCAGGCGATTCGACGCTGCGGTTGGTGGACTCGGCGGCTGCCCGTTCGCGCAGGATGATCTCATTGGGAACATACCGACTGAAGAGGTGCTGAGCGCGTTGCAACAGCGCGGGGTCGAGTTGCCGGTTCGGGCGGCGTTGACGCCGGTGATGCAGCTGAACCGTGGCATTGCCGCCGAGTTTGCGAGGTAGGGACGCTGCGCTGCGGCGTCCTACGCGGGTGGCTCACGCGTGGGAAGGTGCTACCGACCTGTGAGTTGGCCACGCGCCTTCGACATCGCAGCGCAGCGTCCCTACCATCAGACCTGCACCACGCCCGTGTGGAAGCGGGCCTTTGGCGTCGGACGCGACACGTATTGCAGCAGCCGCATCAACACATCGCGCGTCTCATGCGGTTGGATGATCGCGTCGACCCACCCTCGTGCTGCGCCATAGCGGATGTCGGTCTGTTCTTCGTAGCTCTTCTTCACCGTCGCGCGGAGTTCTTCGAGCTCTTCCGGCGTCGACTTCTTATCGCCACGATCGCGCGCACGTGCGAGGACGCTGAAGACGGTGTCGGAGGCCTGCGCGGCACCCATCACGGCGTATCGGGAGTTCGGCCATGCGAGGATGAAGCGTGGATCATAAGCCTTGCCGCAGAGCGCGTAGTTACCGGCGCCGAACGAGCCGCCGACCACGATCGTGATCTTCGGCACGCTCGAATTGCTGACCGCATTCACGAGCTTCGCGCCGCTGCGGATGATGCCGCTTTGCTCGGCATCTTTGCCGACCATGAAACCGGTCACGTCCTGGAAGAAGAGGATCGGGATACCGGTTTGGTTGCAGTCAAAAATGAACCGCGCGGCTTTGTCGGCGCTGTCGGCGTAAATGACGCCGCCCATCTGAATTCCTTCTTTTTTCGTTCGGACTTGCATTCGCTGGCTCGCAACGATGCCAACGCTGCGCCCGCCGACGCGGGCGTATGCGGTGACGAGTGTTTTGCCGTAGTCGGCTTTGTACTCGTCGAGCGAATCGGCATCGATGATCGAAGCCAGCAGGTCGCGGGTGTCGTAAGGCTTGTGGCTGTCCACGCTGATGATGTCGTAGACTGCATCAGCCGGCTTCGCGGGCCCAGCGGCGCTGCCGTTTGCTCCAGGCTCCTTCGCGGCCTCCGCTTCCGGCAGGTGACTGACTAACGAGCGGATGCGTTCGATGCAGGCGACATCATCCTTCTCGTAAAAGTCTACCGTGCCGCTGATCTCGGCGTGCATCTTCGCGCCGCCGAGC
The DNA here is from genome assembly GCA_035459405.1 of Chthoniobacterales bacterium. GTDB lineage: Bacteria > Verrucomicrobiota > Verrucomicrobiia > Chthoniobacterales > UBA10450 > JACCTI01. The sequence goes on along the minus strand of DATHXZ010000138.1, from coordinate 566 downwards.
TCCTCCTGTTCGACGACCTGGCCGATGGCAGCTTTGACCAACGATGGACCGGCGAGATAGAGCCCGCTGCCTTCGGTCATGAGGATCTTGTCGCAGAGGACTGGCAGATACGCGCCGCCGGCGACGCAGTTGCCCATGATGGCCGCGATCTGTGGGATGCCGGCAGCGGAAATGACGGAGTTGTTTCGGAAGATCCGGCCGAAGTCGTCCTCGTCCGGGAAGATCTCATCCTGCATGGGCAGGAAGACGCCTGCGGAATCCACCAGATAAATGATCGGAAGAGCCGACTCGAACGCCATCCGCTGGGCGCGGATTAGCTTCTTCGCGGTCTGGGGGAAGAAAGCTCCGGCTTTCACGCTGGCATCGTTCGCGACGATCATGCACGGGATGCCGTGCACGTTGCCGATTCCGGCCACCGTTCCGGCGGCTGCGATATTCCCCCACTGCGGATACATCTTGTAGGCAGCCCAAAGGCCGACTTCGAAGAAAGGGGCGCCCTCGTCGAGCAGCTGCGCGATGCGCTCACGCGCCGGGAGCCGGCCAAGCTTCCGCTGCCGATCAACCCC
>DATHXZ010000137.1:0-1826 GCA_035459405.1 Chthoniobacterales bacterium | reverse complement strand
CTGCTGGAGCGCCATCGGCAGGAGCACGGCGAATTTCCGCGCAACATCGCGCTGGTCATCTGGGGCACGTCGAACATGCGGACCGGTGGCGACGAGATCGCGCAGGCGATCTGGCTCTGGGGCTGCGAGCCGGTCTGGGAGGAGGCGTCGGGCCGCGTGGTCGATTTTCGAATCCTCCCACTGAGCCTGCTGGGCCGGCCGCGCGCCGATGTGCTGCTCCGCGTCTCCGGACTGTTCCGCGATGCGTTCGGCGATACGATGCGGCTGCTCGCGACGATTCCAAAACGACTCGCCGAGCTTGATGAGCCGCCAGAGATGAATGCGGTCCGCGCTTCTTTCTTGCGCGAACGCGAACAGCTCTCGCTGCGCGGAATCACTGATGGTGAGGCCTCGCGGCAATGGCCGTTGCGCGTGTTCAGCTCAGGGCCGGGTTGTTACGGCACGGGATTGTTGCCGCTGATCGACGCGGGGAATTGGGAAACGTCGCGCGATCTGGCGGAGGTTTTTTGTAAATGGGGCAGCCACGCCTACGGCAGCGATGGCATTGCCGAGGAGCGGCCGGATTTGTTACGCACGCTCCTCGCGCAAGTCGAAGTCGTGCATCAAAACCAGGACAACCGCGAGCACGATATCCTCGATTCGGACGATTACTTCCAATTCCAGGGCGGGCTGCGGGCGGCGGTCCAGGCGCTGGGCGGCACCGCGCCCGCGACCTATCACGGCGACTCCAGCCGTCCTGAGCAGCCAAAGGTGCGAACCCTCCGGGAGGAGCTTGTGCGCGTGATCCGGAGCCGTGTGCTCAATCCGCGCTGGATCGAAGCGATGCGCCGGCATGGCTACAAAGGCGCCTTCGAGATGGGCGCGACGGTTGATTATCTTTTCGGCTACAGCGCGACGACGCAGCTCGTGGAAGATCACCACTTCGAGGAAGTCGCGCGCGCGCTATTACTCCATCCCGATCAGCGCGCATTCTTCGAACGCCATAACCCCGCCGCCATGCTGGAAGCCACCGAGCGTCTGCTCGAGGCTCGTGCACGCGGGCTCTGGCGCTCCCCGCCACCGGACACAATCACCGAACTCGAAGAGCTGCTCCTGGAGACGCAAGGGCAGCTCGAATAACGACGCCCGCTTCTCGCCATGATTCATTTTCCTTTTGTCGCGGTCGTCGGAATGGAGGACGCGAAAAGATCGCTCCTCTATCATGCGATCGATCCGCGGATCGGCGGCACGCTGCTGCTCGGCCACCGCGGCTGCGCCAAAACCACGCTGGTGCGCGGCTTTGCCGAAATCCTCAACGGCCTTGACGGTGACGCGCCGTTCGTCGAGCTGCCGCTCGGCGCGACAGAGGATCGACTTCTCGGCTCGCTTGATGCGGAGAGCCTCGTGGAAGAAGGGCGCTGGAAGAGCCGCCGCGGTTTGATCGAGGAGGCGCACGGCGGCGTGCTCTACGTCGACGAAGTCAATCTGCTGCCGGACCATCTTGCGGATTCTCTGCTCGATTCCGCGGCCACCGGACATCACCGCGTGGAACGCGACGGCATCAGCCGCACGGTCGAGAGCCGCTACATTCTCGTCGGCACAATGAACCCGGAGGAAGGCGATCTGCGCCCGCAACTCGCCGACCGCTTCGCCCACGGCATCCGCGTGGCCGATGAATTCGCGTCTGCCGAGCGGATGGAAATCGTGACGCGGCGGATGGGCTTCGACGACGCTCCGGAAGAATTCGTCGGAGCGTTCGCGGCCGCCACGGCCGATGTGAAAGCGCGCATCGCAGACGCACGAACTCGCGTCAGACGCATCGCGATTTCCGATGAGCTGCGGGCGGA
>DATHXZ010000136.1:0-4526 GCA_035459405.1 Chthoniobacterales bacterium | reverse complement strand
GCAGCGCGTGATCGAGCTGCTGACCAGTGCGGCCGAAGCGCACCCGCTGGTCGCGAAGAAGCCGGCGCCGGACGCCTTCATGAAGGAGTTCGCGGCGGACGCGCTGGTCTTCGATCTCGTCTGCTGGACGGATGACCCAGTCCGCGCGCCACGCGTGCAGAGCGATGTCGCGGTCGCGGTAAACAGCGCGCTCGGCGATGCAGGGATCGAGATTCCGTTCCCGCAACGCAATCTGCACGTGCAAAGCATCGCGCCAGCCGTCGCTGATGCGATCCACGCGCGCAGCGGCGAACCCGCGAGACACTTGCCCGCGCAGGCGCAGGCCAGCGACGGCGCGTAGCGGGCGGTCGGGACACTCGCGCCGGAGCATGTTCGTTTGAACGTTTTCCGCGCATTCGTTGTCGATTTTGTTGAACGACAGAAACAACAACCAACCAACCACACGAAAGGAGGAACAATCAATATAACTATCAAAGACCTGATTCCCTGGAACAAAACCAACAATCGCGACCTGGCTGTGCGACGTGAAGCCGGCGATCCGTTTGAGCTGTTCCGTCGTGACATGGACCAGCTCTTCAACGGCTTCCTCGGCGACCTGTCCGGCCGCACCAGCTTGATGAACCGTCAGTTCGGCAGCTTCGTGCCGGAGATCGACATCAGCGAGACCGACAAAGAGGTCCGCGTGACCGCCGAGCTCCCCGGCATCGAAGAGAAGGACATCGACGTGTCGCTGACCGAAGGCGTCCTCACGATCAAAGGTGAGAAGCGCGAAGAGCACGAAGAGGAGAAGGGCGATTCCTTCCGCTCCGAACGCCGCTACGGCATGTTCGAGCGGTCGATCGCGCTCCCGAACGGCATCGACGCGAACGGCGCAAAAGCCTCGTTCAAGAAGGGCGTGCTGAAGGTCACGTTGCCGAAGACCGCGGAAGCGCAGTCGAACCGGCGGCGCATCGCGATCGAAGGCTAATCTGACCTGACGAGACGATAACAGGCAGATGCAAGGCGCGGTTTACGCCGCGCCTTTTTGTTTTGTGTAGAGGCGGTTGTGCCAACCGCCTGCCGCCATCATCCGGCGCTTGGCACAAGCGCCTCTACACGGATAGTCGGGTGGTATGCACCCGACGATGCGCGAGCGCTTCAACGCCGACTTCACTCCGCAGCGCTACGACGAACTGCTACGCATCGCGAACGAAACCGAGCGCTGGCCGGTCGACTTCCGCATCTCGGAATCACCGATCTTCCTCTCGCCGGCATTCACCAACGAAGTACAGCAAGCCGCCGAAGAGCTGGTCCGGCAGGTGCGCACCCCGGAGTTCGCGGAACACGCACGCGACGCGATTCCGCCCGGTCTCGAAGTGCCTGACGAGACACCGCATCCGATCTTCCTGCAGGTCGACTTCGCGATTTGCGAGCACAACGGGCGGCTCACTCCGCGGCTGATTGAGCTGCAGGGATTCCCGAGCCTCTACGGCTTCCAGATTTTCGTGCTCCGCGCGATGCGTCACGCCTATCCGGTGATCCCGGCGGACTGGCACTCGTTCTTCAACGGCTACGACGAACGTTCCTATCTCGATCTGCTGCGGCAGGTCATCGTCGGAAATTCCGATCCGGAAAACGTGGTCCTGCTGGAGATCGAGCCGGAGAAACAGAACACGCGGATCGACTTCGCCTGCACCGAGACATTGCTTGGTGTCGCGCCTGTTTCACTGACGGAAGTGGAGCGCCGCGGCGATCAGCTCTTCTACCAGCGCGACGGCCGCGACGTGCGGATCGAGCGCATCTACAACCGCGTCATCTTCGATGAGCTGCTACGCCGTCCCGATCTCAGCTTCGGGTTCAACTTCCAGCACGAGATCGATGTGGCGTGGGTGGGTCACCCAAACTGGTATTCCCGCATCAGCAAACATTCGCTGCCATTCCTAAAGACGCCGCACACATCGCGCGCCTACTTCGCCGACGAATTTCCGTCCGGCGAGAACCCCGCCGATTTTGTCCTGAAACCGCTCTACTCGTTTGCCGGGCTCGGTGTCGATCTGGAGCCGACGCCGGAAAAGCTCGCCGCGCTTCCGGACCCGCACACCTGGATCCTGCAGGAGAAAGTGAACTACGCCGACTTTGTGCCGACACCCGACGGCCCCCGCTCAAAAGCCGAGATCCGGATGATGTTCATCTGGCCGCAAGGCGGCGAGCCGGTGCTCGTGAACAATCTCGTCCGCATGAGCCAGGGCGCGATGATGGGAGTAAAATTCAACAAGAACAAAAGCTGGGTCGGCTCGAGCATCGCGCTGCGGGAAGCTTGATACCCGGCTTTTCCAGCTAGGAAGCGAATAGCTACCGGTCGAAAATCGGTTATTGACGGTTTCCGGTCTTTGCGGATAAAGCTTTGACATGCTCCCGAGAAAAACCCGACTTGGCGCTCGCCGCTAGCTCTGCTGATTGGCGTGTTCGCAACCGTCTGCGCCACGTCTTCACACCAGATGCTTGCCGACACCGGGCTGATCATGGACAGCCCGCCGGGCGATTACATTGGCGGTGGTCAAAATCATTACTACACGACGCAGAACGGCACCTTTACCGCCAACAAGAACTTCGATAACGGCGTCAGCGTCAGCTTCAGCGGTTCCGGCCACAATTGGCGCCTCGAGTTCGCTGCCCCCGGTGACGCTCTTCTCGCGCCGGGCACGTATGAGGGAGCCACGCGTTATCCGTTCCAGTCGTCGAATCAGCCGGCTTGACCGTGGCTGGCGACGGGCGTGGCTGCAACCAATCGAGCGGCAGCTTCACTATCAACGAGATCGTCTACGGAACAGGCAATACGATCGTTAGATTTGATGCTGCTTTCTCGCAGCGCTGCGAGAACACAGGCCCGCCGCTGACGGGCCGGGTTCTTTTTAACTCCACCAATCCGTTACCGCCGCCCAATCGCATCATCAGCGAGCTGACGGTATATGCGACCGCCGGCCAGCCATTCAATTACCAGGTGCGAACGAGCAAACCAAACACCGCCTACTCCGCTGAGAATCTGCCTCCGGAGCTGTCGATCCATCCGTCGAACGGCCTCATTTCGGGGACGCCGAACGCGCCGGGGTCGTATCAGGTGGCGCTCTCGGCAAGCGGAGCGGATGGCACGGCCACCGCGACCCTGAATCTCACTATTGATCCGCCCGGCCGCTCCACCGGGCTTTACACTGCGCTCGAAATGAGGAGCGACCCAGGTGATTTCATCGGGCAGGGCAAGACGACATCGTTGCGGCCCGCCGACGGGATATTCTCGGCTACTTCATTCAACCCGGGGAACGTGCGAATTTCATTCCGTAGCCAGGATTTCCGCCAAACCTGGGACTTGAGTTTCGCCGCGCCGAGCGGATCGAGCCTCGGTGTTGGTCTCTACCCAAACGCAATGCGCTTCGCCTCCAGCAGCCAACCGGGTCTCGACGTGTCGGGCAACGGGCGTGGCAGCAACAACATCACCGGCAGCTTCGAGGTTAAAGAGATCGCTTTTGATGGCAGCGGAAAGCTCAAGACATTCCACGCCTCTTTCATCCAGCATTCGGAAGGCGCTCCGCCTGCGCTCACCGGCACGGTCTGGTTCCAATCGCCGAATGCGATCACGAGCAAACTGACGAGTGTCGGCAAAGAGGGACAACCCTTCGCCTATCAGATCATCGCGAACAATCAGCCGTCTGCCTACAGCGCCACTGGCTTGCCGGCCGGGCTGAGTGTCGATCCGGAGACCGGCTTGATCTCGGGAACGTCGACCGCGGCGGGATTATTCCGGGTCAACCTCGGCACCACTGGTCGACCGGCGAGCGCGTCCGACGTGCTCGATCTCACGATCAGTCCGGCGCAGTCACTCGTGAATGTGTCCACCCGCCTGAAGGTGGGCACGGGCAATAATGTGCTTATTGGAGGGTTCATTATTACCGGCAGCGAGCCAAAAAGGGTGATTGTTCGGGCGATCGGCCCGTCGCTTAGCGTCGCCGGCGTGCCCGGAGCGCTCTCGGATCCAAATCTCGAGCTGTTCCGATCAGGTCAGCTGATCGCCAAAAATGACGATTGGCGGACGACCCAGCTCGGCGGGTCGATTACTCAAAACCAGCGCGCGGAGATCCAGGCGAGCGGCGTTCCACCTACTGAAGATAACTGAGTCGGCGATTCTCGTTACGCTGGAACCCGGTGCGTATACCGCCGTCATGCGCGGCTTCGGCAGCTCGACTGGAGTCGGCTTGATCGAACTCTATGATCTCGCCCAAGCGAGCAACTCACGCCTCGCAAACATCAGCACACGAGGGTTCGTGCAGACCGCCGATAACGCGATGATCGGCGGCTTCATCATGGGCGGCAGTCCTGGCGCCGGCGGCAGGGTCGTTGTTCGGGCATTGGGACCGTCACTCGCTGAATCCGGAGTGAGCAATGCGCTCGCGGACCCGACGGTCGAGCTGTACGACTCCAATGGAGCCGTCCTTGCCACAAACAATGACTGGAAAGACTCGCAGGAGGCCGAGATCGAAGCTCTCAACCTCGCG
>DATHXZ010000135.1:0-2471 GCA_035459405.1 Chthoniobacterales bacterium | reverse complement strand
TCAATGCGATCCCGCGCAGCCCGTGCGCTTCGCGCAGGCCCTGCATCAGGTCGAGCCCGCTCCCGTCGGGCAAGCCGAGGTCGCTGACGACGAGATCGAACCGGCGCGACCTCGCCAGCTCTCGCGCGGCCGCAACCGTGTCCGCATGCTCCACGCGGTAACCAGCGTTCTTGAGGATGCGCGTCAGCACTCGTGCGGTGTCGGCGTGATCTTCCACCAGTAACAACTCCGCCGTGCGCTCCGCCGCATGATCGGTCGGGAGAAACACCACCGGCTCATCGAGCAGCGATGTCTCCATTGCCTGAAGGGTGATCGTAAACGTCGCGCCTTTTCCGCGACCCTCGCTCGCCGCGGCAATGCTCCCGCCGTGCATGTCGATCACGCGCTTCGTAATCGCGAGGCCCAGCCCGAGTCCGCCGTACTGCGTCGTCGTCATCCGTCCGCCCTGCTCGAACGCATCGAAGATGCGCGGCATCAACTCTGGCTCGATTCCGATGCCGTTGTCGGTGATCTCGACTATGATTCGATGCGCCGCATCGTTGCGCGTGCGCAGGTCGATCCGGCCGCCATGCGGCGTAAACTTCGCGGCGTTCTTGACCACGTTCCAAAACACCTGCTGCAACCGCGCAGCGTCGCCCCAGCAATGATGCTCCCGCGCTTGGAACTGCCGTGTCACGGTGATGCGCTTCTCTTCCAACTCCGAAGCGCTGATATTCAGCGCGTGCTCGAGTGAGGCGTGAACGTCGGCCGCGTCGTTGTGCAGCTCGAGCTTGCCGTGCGCGATGCGTGTCAGATCCAGCAGATCGTCGATGAGCAATGCCTCGAGCTCGACGTTCCGCTGGAGCACCGCCAGATCGCTTTGCAATTCTTCCGGCAAATTTGGCTCGCGCCGCAATGAGGCAATTGTCATCAGCACGGGCGTGAGCGGCGTGCGCAGCTCGTGCGAAAGCATCGCCAGGAATTGGTCCTTGGCGCGGTTCGCTTCCTCCGCCTGCTGCTTCGCGTCTTGCAAAAGCAGCTCCGCATGCTTGCGCTCGGTCGTGTCCTGCACGACGGCGATAAAGGAGCGAATGGTGCCGTCCGCTGCACGCTCTGGCACGTATTTCGCCGCGATCCACCGGCTGCCGGTCGTGTACGGCACTTCCACTTCGAACTCGACCCGCTCACCGTGCAACGCCGCATCGACGTGCGGCTTGATTGTGGCGTAGGCGGGCTCGCCGAGCACATCGCGGATCGTGCGCCCGACGATCTCCGAACGCGTGAGGCCGAAGCGCCGCGCGTACGGTTCGTTGACAAAGATGTAGCGCTCCTCCGCATCGAAATGTGCGAGCAGCATCGACGCCGCATGATCGGTCACGAAGCGCAACTGCGTTTCACTCGCGCGCACTGCTTGCTCCGCATTCCGCCGCTCGGTGAAATCGACCACCGTCCCGACCAGGCGCACGATCTCCCCGGAATCATCGCGTACCGCGCGACCACGCTCCGCGACCCAGCGTTCCTGCCTATCATCCAAACCGATCGTGCGGTACTCGATCTCGTATCGATCACTCGCGCCAGATCGCAGACGCGCTAGCGTTTCCGCCGGCAGCTGCTTATCCTCCGGATGCAGGCGTGCGATGTAAGTCGCGTAGTCGAACGTCCGCTCAGGCGAGGCGCCGAAAATTGCCTTCGCGCGTGTCGAGAATCTCAGCTGACCGGTCGCCGGGTAGTAATCAAACGTGCCGATATTCGCCGCCTCGATGGCGAGTCGCAGCCGGTCTTCGCTCTCGCGTAACTTCGTCGCCGCTTCGCGGAGCAACGTCTCCTGCCGCTTGCGATCCGTGATGTCGGTGCGCAACACCGCGATGCCCTGCGTAGTGGGGTAAATGCGCGTCTCCAGCCACCGTTGCCACGGCTCGTAATAGACTTCGAAGTGGTCCGCCTGCCGCGTCTCCATCGCGCGATGGCAGCGCTGGTAAAACTCCGTCCCAACCGCGTCCGGAAACACTTCCCAGATGTTGCGCCCGATCAGCTCCTCACGCGGCACGCCCGCCAGCTGCGCGACTTTTTGATTCACGTAAGTGTAGCGCCAATCAGTGCCGAGTGCGGAGAAGGCATCGCTGATACTCGCCAGCAAGGTCTCGCGCTGGCCGAGCAGCTCACGAACTTCGTGCTGCCGCCGCCGCGCGCGCAAAGCCGTCCGCGCCGTGCTCACGAGGGTAAGACTGCCGAGCGGCCGCTCGAGCAGTGTTACGTTCGCAGCCTCGCCGAAAAGCCTCAGGATCCGCACGCTCGCCGCCTCTTCGCCGTGCCTGTCCGTGAGGATGAGCAGCGGCAGATCGCTCCACGGCGGCTGCGCGTTCAGCCGGCTCAGCAGGCGGGGCGTATACCGCGGGTGCAGCGCTTCTTCGGCGAGCAGGACTGCGCCGGTCTCGTCGCCAAGCCGCTGCGTGAGCTCGTTCAGATCACCGCAGATTTCACTGCGAATGCCG